>NZ_JAYGHN010000004.1:0-237024 GCF_034931845.1 Calothrix sp. UHCC 0171 | reverse complement strand
GGGGAAGCTTAAAGGCATAACCTCTAGTTCCTTATTTATAAATATAGGTGAGATTTCGCAAGGTCGCCAAATAATCGGTTATTAAATAATCTAATGTATGTTAATCGATTATTTTTAAGCTTAAACTATTACACTCCAGGGTTTTCAGTCGTTTAAGTAAAAATTAATTAGATAAGGATGCTAAACAATCGGTTACTATATAACCGATTTTTCTGTAATCTATGTTGCGATTCAAGCGGGTAAGGAAACAAACCCCAGCAACCAACAACGTATGCCAATGAGCTATGCGGAATTAAGCACAATGAACATCGCGCATGTCCCAGGAAATTATCTGAAGTAGTGAGAGAATGCGATCGCATTTGGGAATACTGAATATCGAGTGGTTTTCCTCCATATTATCTTTGAGCGTCCAGCCATAGGTTTTGTGAGGAAAAATAATTTTTCAGGAGAAAATTTTATGGCAGTACCAGCATCTGAGTTATTAGAAAAAATTCGCCAACAATTTGATAGCGCTCCTTATCCCTGTATTCCTGTAGAAGATTCCGCAAAAGATAATTCTGGTGTTTTACATCTTCATAGTTTGGTTACACCTTACTATCTGAGAAATCAAAAATTTATAGATACTAAAGATAAACTCATTTTAGATGCAGGTTGTGGTACTGGTTATAAATCATTGACCCTGGCATTTGCGAATCCAGGAGCTAAAGTAATTGGCGTTGATTTATCTGAGCCGTCGATTCAACTCGCCGAAAAACGCTTGCAATATCATTCTGTTGAAAATTTTGAATTTCATACCTTACTGCTTGAGGACTTACCAAAGCTGGGTCTGGAATTTGACTATATTAACTGTGATGATGTACTTTACCTGCTTCCAGATGCAGTTGCTGGCTTACAAGCAATGAAGTCAGTCTTGAAACCAGATGGAATTATTCGTGTAAATCTCCACAGTCAATTACAACGCGAATGGTATTACCGAGCGCAAAACCTCTGTAAATTCATGGGTTTGATGGATGGAAATCCAGAAGCAACCGAAATTGCCACACTTCGGGAGATTATGAAAGCTCTCAAAAATGATGTCCGACTCAAGGTTAAAACATGGAACCCAATTAATGAGGAGGATGATGGCTCAATTTTGGCAAATCACTTGCTCGTTGGTGATAAAGGCTCAACTATCCCCGAATTTTTCTCGTTGTTGAGAAATGCAGGTTTAGAGTTTGTCAGTATGGTTAATTGGCAGCGCTGGGATGTAATGGATTTATTCAAAGACCCTGATGACTTACCAGCGTTCCTAGCCCTCAGTTTTCCAGAACTTTCACAGGAAGAGCAGTTACATTTATTTGAGCAACTACATCCAATTCATCGCTTAATTGACCTCTGGTGTGGTCATCCCCAACAGCAGCAGTTAACACCAATATCAGAATGGGCTGATCAAGACTGGGAAAACGTCAGTATACATTTGCATCCAGTTCTAAAAACCCCTGATTTTCGAGAAGACCTGATTGAATCAGTCAGCCAGATGCGTCCCTTAGTCATTAGCAAGCATCTTTCCTTAATCGATCAGGTAGTGAGTATAGATAGCAGTATGGCGCTTTCCTTGGTTCCATTACTTGAACAGCCACAATCCATGATTTCCCTGGTAGAACGATGGAAGCAGGTTCGACCTATAGACCCAGTGACGATGAAAGCCGTTCCCAACGAACAAGCATTTTACCTAGTCAAGTTAATGATTTTACGTTTGGAAGGATTGGGCTATGTAATGGTGGAGCGTAATTAATAGCCCTATAGAGACGTTCCAGTGAGCGTCTCCAGAAAGATTTATATTTCGCACGTGAAGCCAGAAACCCGGTTTCTTCGTCGATATTTGGTCGTCAAAACAACGATTTTGCATAGAAACCGGGTTTCTTTGCGTAGAAAGATTTATATTTCATCAATCAAATAGGAATCCTAATATATACATTCTCGAAAAATATTTTTGAGTGAGGTGATATGAAAAAAGCAGAAGTGGGTAAGTTATATCTAGAAATCAAAAGTTAATAACT
Source organism: Calothrix sp. UHCC 0171 (assembly GCF_034931845.1). NCBI lineage: Bacteria > Bacillati > Cyanobacteriota > Cyanophyceae > Nostocales > Calotrichaceae > Calothrix > Calothrix sp. UHCC 0171. The sequence continues at coordinate 234,985 of NZ_JAYGHN010000004.1, read as the reverse complement.
AACTACAAGGAAACTTCTGATATGAAAACCGAACTCAAAGCAAAATTTCTCCAACATATCCTCAACAAAAAGAAAAATGAAGAAGGTTTTACCTTAATTGAACTATTAGTTGTAATCATCATTATCGGTATTTTGTCCGCTATTGCTCTGCCTTCTTTCTTAAACCAAGCTAACAAAGCAAAACAGTCTGAAGCCAAAACCTACATTGGTTCAATGAACCGCGCTCAACAAGCTTACTTTGCAGAAAACGGCGCATTTGTAGGAAGCACCGCAGCAGATTTTGGTCAACTTGGGCTTGGAGTCTCGACAGGTACCGCAAACTACAAATATGCAATCAAAGGTGGTGGTGCTACTGCAACCAGTGTAACTAATCAAGCACAACCTCAGAAGACTGCTATTAAAGCATATATCGGTGGTGTATCTGTAGGTACTATTACCGCAACCAGTGAAGCAACAACCCTTGCATCATTGTGTGAAGCTTTACTGGCTAAAGGTGTCGGTACTCCTGCTACTGGTACAGAAGAAGCTAAATTTACCGCTAATGCTGCTCCTGCTTGTGATGCAAAATATAAACCAATTAGCTAATTAGAGCTAATCACAAAGATGTATGCCAATCACTAATTTCTCTACATTTATGTAATTAATATAGTGTAATTTATTAGTTCTATTTGGTATACATCTATCTTTTCATGATTTTTATATTTTCCAAATTGTAAAGTATTTAGTAGCAATACATATCCTATATTTTGTGAATATAATAGAGATTATCTATATTTTTTAAATTAGATAATAAAGAATTTTAGCTGGGTAAGTTTTTACTCAGCTAATTTTTATTTTTGGGTACTTTTAGATATTTAGAATTATAATTGTTTGTTGATTATTAACGTAAAATGAGGTGAATACTTCAAATGATAAATGGAACTATTAATAACTTAAATGACAAAGCTAATTACTACTTAAATCAAGGTTTATATCCTGACACAATTAGTTTATATGAACAAGCAATTTTAGAACAACCAGAAGAAACTTCTCACTATTGCTTTTTAGGACTAGCACTTCTGTTAAATGGACAAGAAGCGGAAGCACAAATTACTTGGATGCTACCAATATCTGAACTAGATGAAGCCGAAATAGATGTTTATACGCGACAACTTGTCAATATCTTGCAAATAGAAGCCAAAAAACGTACTGATATAGAAGAATATCCTTTAGTTTGGGCAATTAGACAACATATACGAGAAATCAAGTCAAATGATATCAATAATTTGTTGCATATCTGCTACATAGCTGATGAAGTGGATAATTTCATCGGTGATGAATTAACTGAACTAAATATAATCGAACAGATACAATCTACTGCTGAATCAGATTTAGATGAAGCTTTATTACTAGAGGTACTCGAAAAACTTTTAAAAAAAGAGCCACTACATCCAATAGTATTAGATTTTGCCGATGCCTGTTCTAAAATAGTTAAAGATATTAGTAACTATTTCTATATTATGCTTTCGGCGGGGATGGAAATAGGTTACACATATAAAGACCCTAAAACTGCTGCAAAGCTTCTAGAAATTTACTTGACTTTAGACCCAGACAATCTAGAGTTTTTGAGACATTTAGCATCTTTTTATCAAGATGCAAATGAATATAGCAAAGGTATAGAAACAGCCCAAAAATGTTATAGCCTTTCACAAGATTTAGGAGCAAAAATTGCTGCTGCTCATTTATTTTTACGTGGTTCTCTCAAAGCTGGTGGTTATTCCCAAGAAGTATCTTTAGCTTGTTCTGATTTGGAAAGATTACTGAAACAACTAATTGCAGAGCAACCACAAAACCTAGATGATGTGATGACACTTCGTCTCATGACTCCTGCTTTTTCCATTCCCCATATAAAAGATACTCCTGAAGATTTTAGAAATATTCAGAATCAGGTAGCAGCTTTCTTTCAAAAGAATATTCAGCTTTTATCTCAAGAGCAGGTGACAAGATATGCAAATAAATTACAAATAAGAAAGAATACTCTTAAAAAAGAGAAAGTTCTCAAAATCGGTTATTTATCTTACTGCTTCAAACAGCATTCTGTTGGTTGGTTAGCAAGGTGGTTATTTCAACATCATAACCGTGAAAAATTTGAAATTAATGCATACATTGCTAACTATATGTTAGGGAGAGATTCGCTTCAGGAATGGTATGCAAATAATTGTACAAAAGCTGTTAAATTAGGAATGAGTGCGGTAGAAATAGCCGACGCAATTAATGAAGATGAAGTCGATATTTTGGTAGACCTTGATAGTATTACTTTAGATATTAGTTGTGCAGTAATGGCTGTGAAACCTGCACCTATACAAGTTACTTGGTTAGGTTGGGATGCATCAGGTATTCCTGCGATCGATTATTACATGGCAGACTCTTATGTTTTACCAGATTCTGCTCAAAATTACTACTCAGAAAAAATATGGCGACTCCCTAATACTTATATTGCCGTCGATGGTTTTGAAGTTGGTATCCCAACATTACGTCGAGATGATTTAAATATTCCCAATGATGCAGTTGTTTATCTCAGCGCCCAAAGAGGATATAAACGCCATCCAGAAACGACTAGATGGCAAATGAAAATACTTAAAGAAGTACCAAATAGTTATTTTTTAATTAAAGGTTCTGCTGATGAAGAGGTAATTAAACAATTTTTCTACCAAATTGCAGAAGAAGAAGGAGTCAGTATCGAAAGACTCAGATTCTTGCCAAATGTAGCGGCGGAATTAACGCATCGAGCCAATTTAAATATTGCTGATGTTGTACTCGATACCTTCCCTTACAATGGTGCAACAACAACTTTAGAAACATTATGGATGGGAATTCCCATTGTGACGCGAGTGGGAGAACAATTTGTTGCTCGTAATAGTTACACAATGATGATGAATGCTGGGATAAATGAGGGTATTGCTTGGACAGATGAAGAATATATCGAGTGGGGTATTCGTTTAGGAAAGGATGCCAAGTTAAGACAAGAAATTACATGGAAATTATATAAATCTAGGCAAACTGCCCCGCTTTGGAATGGTAAACAGTTCACTCGTGAGATGGAAAAAGCTTATCAACAGATGTGGGAAATATATAGACAATCTTGATGCTGATGATGCGTAATATCTGAAAACAATATCTACCAGCATCTATCAGCAATAAAATATACTTTCACCGAAACGTAACAAGTTATCTCAATAGTGGCAAATTTATCTAAATGAAGTTATCTTGATTGCGGCACAGCTAAATGTTTCTACGAATAGCACAGTTAAATTTTAGACAATTATGGAATCTATCAAGCTTCATATTGGTGGACGCGAGCCAAATTTAGAATGGAAAATTTTTGATATAGAAGCACGTCCAGAAGTTGATTTTGTGGGGAATGCAAGTAATTTAGATCAATTTGCTGATGACTCAGTTGAAGCAATTTATGCTAGTCATGTACTAGAACATTTTTACTACGGATTAGGGAATGAATTAATTGCCACCCTTTCAGAATGGCATAGAGTGCTGAAGCCTGGAGGAAAGCTATATATTAGTGTTCCCAATTTGCAAGTTTTATGCTGGTTATTTCTCCATCCCAACTTGATGCCTTTAGAAAGACATCAGATTATGCGGATTATGTTTGGAGGGCAAACTAACGAACATGATGTCCACAAGGTTGGATTCGACTTCGAGATATTGGCACTTTATCTTGAAGAAGTTGGATTTAGTGAATATACAAAAGTTCAAGAGTTTGGATTATTTAATGATTGTAGTTCAATGCGTCTACTCGATACTTTAATTAGCTTGAATATGATTGCAACAAAGTAATCGCCTGGATATTCCACTTTTTGAGAGGCTCCGTCATTGCCAGTGTAAGGTTCCTCAAAGACGTTCTAGTAAATATTAGGTTGGGTTACACCTTCGTTAACCCAACATTACAAAATACTTTAATTAACTTGATCTTCAATCTTTACTAGCAAGATTTTATTCAAATAAAGGTATGAATATCAATTAGAAAAGAGTGTGAAACATTCAACCTTCTTTATTTGTTTTTATGGGTAATTCAATAGCATTACTATTGGGCGAGAAATTGTTATTTTAAATTAAAGCTCTTCATCTAATTCGCTAAGTACATCTGCTAAATCTCTTGCCCCATGAAATACCCGCAGAATCTCAACATTAGCATCTTGAATACGATAGAAAATTAGATAGTCTTGAAAATTTTTAATTCGCCACTGCCGAATTTCCCCCAATCTTGATACTACCAACTGTGTTACTTTTCCGATACCGGGAGTCTTTGCCAACTGAACAAATGTGACTTCCGCAGCATTTAAGAATTTAATTGCTACATCCGTATTAACATTGACCAATATATAATTTGCCTGTTGTCGTAAATCTTGTGTTGCCTGGTTTTTGACAATTAACCGATAGTTCATGCGTCGCTATGTGTGCCCTGAGCGCTCTCACCCAAAACAGTAGAACGCAAATTATGCCAATATTCTGGTGTTACATCCTGCCCTTCGGAATTAATACCTTCGAGCAAAAGCGCTTCTAACTTTGCTTGCGCCTTGCGTTTTTGGTCTTGCTGCACCAAATCCAGAAAATATTCGCCGATACTGCTATATGCACCTGCCATAACTTCTGCTTCTAAATAAACGCGCACCTCATCAGGTATATCAATATTGATAATCATCGACTTTTAAGCAGAACTATATGCTACTATTTTAGCTTACATTGGTTGAAATTAAAGTAGAACCCAGCAAGTGGGGTATTGAGAATACATCAACTATTGAAATCACTTAGAAAATACCCATTGAAATATTCCCTACTTTCTTAGATGGCTAGGTTCGTTTATACCTAACTACTTAAAAAATAATGCGATCGCATTTGATGCGGTAACTTTCCATGAGTTCTAGCGATTAACAAGTAAAATATTGATGTTTACCGTAGCTTGAAGAGAAAATCTGTATGAGTTCGCAGCTAGAAGCGATTTTAAAACAAGCCCAAGGTCTGTCACAAGAGGAAAAGCTTGAGTTAATTCGGCAGTTGATACAAATATCTACGCAGCCGCAAACTGGAGCTAAACCAAAGCGTAAAGTGACTGATTTTTACGGGATTGCCCCTAATTTGTTGTCTGGGATGGATGCTCAAGTGTGGGTTTCACAACTTCGAGATGAATGGGATGAACGTGAAGCTTTGCTAAGGCAGCAGCCATGAAAATCAGTGATGCATTCTATTGGGATAAAACAGGTTTTTTTGGATACGGCTCCGGTTATTTATTATGTTGAGGGAACGACTCGATTTGCTAAGGTTGCTCAGGAAATATTCAAATTGCTAAATGAAGACTGTTTTCAAGCAGTAGTTTCACCTGTGACGTTAGCAGAGTGTCTAATAAATAATGCCGATTCGGTTGGGACAAGCTCAAACTCAACAAGATTTTATAGACTTGCTCACAAATACTGATGGAATTTCGTTTATCCCAATTGCTACTTCTGTGAGTCAAAAAGCGGCAGAGATTAGAGTGCGTTACAATTTAAAGCTACCAGATGCCTTGCAAGTGGCAGTAGCATTAGTCGCGGGTTGTGATGGATTTTTAACCAATGATGCAGGATTGCAACGAGTGACGGAATTGCGGATTTTATTATTGAGTGCGTTGGAGATTTGAAGATTTTTACGTCAGTGCTTCATCTTGTAATCATTAAAATATTTCTTATCTTTTTACATGACTAGGTTAATTTATACCTAACTACTTAAAAAATAATGCGATCGCACCTCTAAGCAAGCTCCCAAATCTTAAATTTTTATAAAGATTCCAACGAATTGTTTCTATTCCTAGATGTTTGCGATAAGCTAAAGGACAACAAACTGTAAACAAACCCACACTCAATTAAAAGTTTATAGTTACTGCAAAACAACGTGATTTAACGCTTTCTTTATGGGTTGATCTACAATCAGGCACACTAATTCCAGCAAACTATGCTAGGGTTTTTTGCCAGCGTTTATTTCTCGTCTGGAACAATGCAATGTCTGCAAATTGTCGGATAACTTTATCTCTTACCAGCTTCTAATGAAATGATTACTTGAACAAAATTCGCAATTCCGGTGGTGATTACCGTACAAACCGAATTTTAGTGCTAACAGCATTTAGTTAGATATGGTATAGTAGAAAAGGATAGACTGGATTTGCCAAAGGTACAATGCTCTACGTATAGGCAATACTTCCGTTAAGGAAAGCAGTTTTGATTTTAAGTATTTACTCAAACAAAATCGGAATTAAATCGAGGTTATGACTCAGCAAGTACTTCACCCAATGGTGAAATTGCAACGCAATGTGCAATCACTTGTAGACTCTCAGATTATTAAGCCAACAGATAGCATTTGGAAAATCGCCTTGCTTTTTGGAAATGACTGGCAGCACTGGAAACAGGAACTGCTAGATTTCGGATTTACAATGCAAGACCCGATTAACGAACTTCTGTCCGTTGAAGCTTGGGATGAAGAGGACTAAGGAAGTGATGGGTTAAAAATAATCAGTTAGAAGTGATGATTAGGGATGATGAGGTAGTTTGCATAGCAAGCATCTACTTTTCTACAGTCCTAGCTTTTGTTTACTGGCTTCTAACTATTAATTTTTAATTTCCCTACTGTGCATGTTTAAAAATTAGACTTTTTCAATGGCTGTTGGCGGTTAGCTTTTGGACTCAATTGCTAATTGCTAACTGTCTGCGAATACAACTCCTAGATTATTTGCAATTTACCAAAGCCGCGATAACTTCTTGAGCGGTTTGATATCTGTTGCGTGGCAAAGGTTCAGTTAAACAATCAATGACTTCGCGTAATTGCGGGGTAATCGTGGGTATGTTTGCAATTTCAAATCGAAAGCTGCGTCCGCGCTGGCGGTAGTATTTGAATGGGCTTTCACCCGTCAGTAAGAAAATTATTGTTGGACCGATCGCATATAAGTCTGATTGAGTTAATGGTTGTCCCCGTTCTTGTTCGGGGGCGCAGTAACCCTCTGCCCCAATCCGGGTTCCTGGTAAGCTAGAACTTTCCTTAACTGCCCCAAAATCAAGGACGACAATGCGATTTCCCGAACTCCGCACCATCAAGTTTGCAGGTTTAATATCACGGTGGATGAGCGGTGGTTCTTGGCTATGAATGTAGTCGAGGACATCGCAAGTTTGAATCATCCAGCCAATAGCTTGACTAGGGGTGACAGGTCCCTTAACACAGATAAATTTTTCTAAATCTTCTCCGTGGACTAATTCCATTGCTAAATATTTTTTTCCATCCTCGACAAAAAAATCATAGTATTTGGGAATACCGGGATGGGAAAGGGATTTTAAGGTATTTGCTTCGCGCTCAAATAGTTCTTGTGCTTTGGCAATTCTTGCCATATCCGCATTCATTTGCTTCAATACCAGCAGTTGCGGGTGTCCAGAAATTTTGCCAATGGCATCCCATGCTAAGTAGGTGGTGCCCATGCCACCCTGCCCGAGAGTCCGTAATACTTGGTAATGGCGTATTGTTTGTTGAACATTGAGGGGTTGACCACAATGAACGCAAAATAGATTATTGGGGTTATTACCTTCGTGGTTGCAGAGGTTTTGACTATTGACGGGAATATTAGGGATGGGGGCTGGTTCAAGTTGAAATTTGAGTAATGGTCCACTCTTTGCCAGCTGCAATAGGCAATTATCGGGGAGTTGGGCTTGATTGACTAAGACTCCATTGAGGAAAGTCCCATTAATGCCTGTGCTTACCATTTGCCAAGCTGAATAAGAAGCACCAGTGTCAATTCGCCGCAGTTCGAGATGATAGCGAGAAACTAAATCATCAGCGATCGCGATATGATTATCAGTTGCCCGACCAATGCGAATCAGGGATTCGTCGGCAAAATGCCACTCCTGGAGTGGTGTTTTTTGTTGCGGTTCTAACAGGGTGAGCGTAACCACATTCAAGGGGGAAGGGTAGAGGGGAAGGAAGACACGGAGAGGGGGAGAGATGGAGAGAGGGAGACAGGGGGAAGGGGGAAATTTGTTTCATGTTTATGCTTTTTCACATTCCCGCATCCTGTTATCTTCCTCTATTCTTTACTCCCTTGATCAAGATTGGGACGTACTTTTGCTCTCACAAGCACTGCGGTGATGTTATCATGACCGTTGTATTTATTTGCCAAGTCAATTAAATCACCTACTCCTTGGTCTAAGTTAGCATTGGAACTCAGTAAGGGTTGTAAGTGACTTTCCCAATGGGTTTCGAGTAAATTATTATCTGATAACCCATCTGAAGCAAGGATAAATAAAGTATCTTCACTAACTTGGAAAAACTGAATATCTGGGTCGATTAAATTTTCGTCACGAGGACCTAATGCTTGTGTGAGTTGATAAGCGTCGGGACGGGCATAGGCAATACTTGGTTCGACTCCGCGTAAAATCTCGCGCTGTCCCACTTCATGATCAATGGTGACTTGTTCTATACCTTTGCGGGTAACGCGGTACAAGCGACTATCGCCAACGTGAGCAACGGCGACATGGGTATCTTGAACTAACATCATTACCAAAGTTGTCCCCATACGTCCGACACCTGAACGGGAATCTTTTTGGTTGAGGTCATAAATCGCATTGTTTGCCTGATGAATCCCTTGGCGAATAATGTTTTCGCTGGGTAATTGGTTAGCATTCCAGTAGGTTTGGAAGTATTTTTGCAGGGTGCGAACAGCTAATTCGCTGGCAACTTCTCCTCCTGCATGTCCTCCCATGCCATCACAAAGAATATATAAACCACGTGCGGCGATCGCTCGTGTTTTCGGTAATTCTATTTTGTTAATTTTTATGTCAATCCCAAAATAATCTTCATTGTGGTCACGCTGACGACCGACATCTGTCAATCCAACATTATCTAGGGTATTTAATTGCATTGGGAGAACGATTGTAGGCATGTCATCGCTTTTAGTTTCATTCTCCTCTGGTTCCTCGAATTGCAGAACAGTAGGTGCCACAGTCTTTGGAGCCGATGCGAGCGTAACTGTCACATCGTTATTTTCGTCGTCTTCGATGTCGTTGTTGGGAGTTGGTTGCAATTCTGAGGCGATCGCTCGTAAGCGGATTTGTAGCTGTTCGATTGTTTCCACACTATCTGCTTCTAAATCTTCCAGCAGTTGCATCAATGCTCCAAATTGTGTTCGTTGCGATTCTTTAAATAATGAGTGCCAAACATTACTTAAACTTTTAATGGATAAATGGGCTTGCAAACTATCTGCTGAAAAGGATTTTGTTGAATTCAAGTCTTCTTCTACGGATGCAAGTAATTCAGCGTTTTGATACAAACGTTGCAATACTAATACTTGGTCTTCATCCAAACGTAAATTCCCTAATTCCAATAAACTTTGTTGGCAATTCAGGGGTGCTAGTATCTGCCATAGTTGTGTCATCTGGTAAAAATACAGCACAATTTGTAGTGATGTTGTTTTATCTTCGCGCCAAAGTTCTAATAAATATTCGTAATTGGAACGGTTTTCGAGCAGAATAACTTGTAGGTTTCCCTCTTGCCAAGCATCGTGAATTGCTGGGATACCTTGATGGTGTTGGGAATGTAGCGCTACGTATGGTTTGGCAAAATCAGGAATACTGGAAATATCGGTTTGTTGTTTAGCTCCTGATTTCGTCTGAGATGGCTGAGAAGCTGCCAAAACAGCCGTTACTGGCGTAATTTGATAGGGGTTATAATCTACAACTCTCACGCAAAACTCCCTCACATTAGCCATCTCCACTTCGCTAGGCAAAGCATCAAGTAACTTATAACGATGGTGGGTATCTAAGTACAAACTTGTTGGCGTTTCTAGGCTTGTTTCTGGGGAAGGCGTGGCAACTGTGAGAATAGGATTTGACTCAGGAAGATTTACATCGTTGTCTTCTATGTTTGTAGTTTCTGTGTTTGCAGTTGCAGATGCAAGCGGTTCAACTAAAGCAGGAATTTGGATGAAAGTATTATTTTCCTCCTGTTTAACAGCCTCTTCTCCAGATGTGATTGTTTCGGTGGTGGAATTAGTTGCATCCTTGGTAACAATTGCCCACCAAACTGTTCCACAAAATTCACCACACTGGTGACATGATTCTGCATTTAGCGGTACATAAGTACCACACGCAGGGCAAACTTTTTCTGTGAGTGAAGTGCCACAGTTTTGACAAAACTTATTGGTATGAGGATTCTCGAATGTACAATCAGGGCAAATCAGCATTGTGGAAATTCCTTAATTCCGGTTCCAAGGTGCTTTGAGTCCACCAATATCAAAAATGCCACAATTGGCAGTTCTACTCAAGAGTACACCAATCGTAGTATTTTGTGGTTTCATGAATAGATTGTCGTGACAGTCTTAATTGTTACGCATGGTAGCTAAAGATATTCATGTCCGCAACCTTTGTAATGGAAGAGGGGATACGGGGACGAATGGACGCGGGGACGCGGGGATACGGGGACAAGGGGACGAATGGACGCGGGGACGCGGGGACGCGGGGATACGGGGACAAGGGGACGAATGGACGCGGGGACGCGAGGACAAGGGGACGAATGGACGCGGGGACGCGGGGACGCGAGGACAAGGGGACAAGGGGACAAAGGGACAAGGGGACGAATGGACGCGGGGACGCGGGGACGCGAGGACAAGGGGACAAGGGGACGAATGGACGCGGGGACAAGGGGACAAAGGGAACGAAGAAATATAGTAAAGTCTAGCGCTACATTTTTTTTCACCCTCTCTCCATCTCCCCATCTCCACCTCTCCGCGTCTCCCCATCTCCTCTTCCTATTCTCCTCTCAAGGGTAGCAAAACTGTAAAGCAGGTTTGATTGGAGCTGCTTTCGACTGCAATTGTTCCGCCTAAATATCGGCTCAGTTTTTGAACTAATGCTAATCCTAAGCCTGTACCGCCTTGTTTCCAAGGGTCGTTACTGGGAATGCGATAGAATTTATCAAAGATGCGATCGCATTCTGATGCGGGAATTTCGACACCAGTATTAATAACTTTAAATTCAATATTGGCGGATTTTACTTGCGCTGTGATTGTAATTTCTGCATCTAATGGACTAAATTTACAAGCATTGGTTAATAATTCGATTATTATACGCTCCAAGCTGAATGGATCACATACAAGCAGGGGCAGGTTGGCGTTCAGATGAATTTGCAGGTTTTGCTGACAGTGACGATGGCGGGCTTTGAATAACTCTACAACCCGGACTAGCCATTCCTGAACAATTACGGTTTCTAATACTAAAGGTTTGGAATTTATATCGAGTTTTTGTAAATCTAAAAAATTGTTAATCAGATTAATTTCGCGATCGCATTCGTTATTTAATATTTGGAAGTACCGAAATAACTTGGAATTGTGGGTTTGTGAAGGCGGATTTTCGAGTAACAGGTTGGGTTCAAAACCCAAGGCAATCCCTAACATCTGAATTGCCATTTTCATGTTTGTTAATGGTGTTCTTAACTCGTGGGAGACAGTGCTGAGAAATTCATCTTTGAGACGATCTAATCTTTCCATCTCTTCGATTTGAGCCTGTGCTGATTCTTGGCTTTGTAAGAGCGCAACTTCAACCATTTTGCGTTCGCTCACATCAATGCAACAACCAATATAACCAGTAAATTCTCCACTTGGCGTAAATGTTGGGGTGCGGGTATCCAAAATCCAGCGATATTCCCCATCTGCATGACGTAAGCGGTATTCCATCTGCAATTGGCTACGATTCTTTAGTGCGGAATAATAGCCTTGCAAGCATTTTAATTGCTCATCAGGATGGACGTTATCAATCCAACCAATACCCTGTTCTTGCTCAAAACTACGCCCAGTAAATTGCAACCAAAATTCATTTACAAAATTACATAAACCGTCACATCCTGACTTCCACAGCATCATTGGCGCTGTATTTGCCATTATTTGGAAGCGCTGTTCACTTTCTTGATAAGCATCCTGCCAACGCTTACTCTCTGTAATATCCTCACAAACCAAAAGAATGAGGGGATTTTGCTCATCTCCTGGTAAAGTTTTGGCGACAACTTTAACCCAGGCAATGTGACTCTGACGACAATCGAGACGAAACTCCCCATGATTAACCTTGCTGGTTTTCGATGTTGTCAACAAACTAATTAAAGCATCTGCCACCGCCATACGATCGCAAGATGTAAATAAGTTTAAAACTGTCTTCCCAATCAATTCTTCTGGGCTAAAACCCAGTGAATCCGCACCAAATTGATTCACGGATAGAATTATGCCATTGTGATCTAAAACCAAGTAAATTGCAGGTAATTGCTCGTAGAGTTGACGATAGGACAAACTTTCATCTTGAGTTTTTTGCAAAACCTCATGGGGACGAAGTTCGCTATCTAAGACTCGTTCAGGTACAAGTTCCAAGCGTGCAGGTGTTAAAGACACGATATTATCTTGTTCTCGGCAGATTTGATGCCAGCTAGACGGCTGTTTACGACTCATAAAATTTTAAACTTGCACCCACAGTAGCTAAATATATTAAAAAAACTGATAAAAATGAGGACAATTATACAGCTTTTCACCTTAGTTGTTGTTAAAGCTGGTGATTATAAACACAAAACTGAGACTCTAGAAAGGATTGCGATCGCATAACTAGTATGCCAATGAGTTTTTATATACATCTTAGATATCCTTAAATCTATGTAAATTAATGTTCTCTAGTTTACATACTGAAAAAAATCAGCAAACCTTAAGAAATAATTAAGCTTACAAGTATAAATAAATTTAAACTAAACAACATTTAATTGCCTAGTAATTTATACGCCTTGTAGAAGCAATATTATGCAGTAATTTAGTTTCTATGGATGAGAGGTCGCGCCATTCACCAGGTTGTAAACCATCGAGTTTTAGGTGTGCAATGCTAACTCGGACTAATCGCAGCGTCGGGAAGCCAACAGCAGCAGTCATTCTCCGAACTTGGCGATTTTTTCCTTCCGTCAAAATAATTTCTAGCCATGCTGTCGGCACATTTTTTCTAAACCTAATCGGGGGATTTCGCTCTGGTAAAATTGGTTCTTCAGTTAATAATCTTGCCAAGGCTGGCTTAGTTCGATAATCTTGAATTTCAATACCATTTCGTAACTTATTTAAAGCCGTGTCATCGGGAATTCTTTCCACTTGTACCCAATAAGTGCGATCGTGACCAAATTTGGGATTTGACAAGCGATGTTGCAGTTGTCCATTATTTGTCAGCAAAAGCAAGCCTTCGCTGTCCCAGTCCAATCTTCCCACAGGATAAACATCGGGGACATGAATGTAATCCTTGAGAGTTTGCCGTTCTGGAGTATCTTGCGAAAACTGGCACAAGACCCCATATGGTTTGTAGAAAATTATGTATCGCATTTGATTTGACAAATTGGGAATTGAAAATGCAAGTAAGGGAAAACAAGGGAAAAAATTCCCTGCCCATCATGACAGCAAATATGATTATGCAACTTAAAGCATATCGGCTGACGATGTTGCTATTTTGTTGGTGATTTTCTCCAAATCAAAGCACGTTTTTATATTTCTTGAATAAATCCGTCCTTCCCATCCATGTAACTCTCAATGATGACTGGGGTAAATAAGTTTTCCTGATTGATAAGTAGTAACAGGAAGTGGCAAATCCCTAATTAATATCAAGATTCATATCACCACCCATAACCAATTGATAACTTTTCCAAAAACCTGCAAAAATAAGTAATGCTAGGGGTGCCTGCAAAAACTGGGCTGAGAATACACCCTTAACACCTGAGACTGGGTAATTCCAGCGTAGGGAAGCCGTTTATTCAGGAAATTAATATGATGCGGACAGAATGGGTTGCCAAGCGTCGCGGGCAAAGTAATGTTTCCCAAATGCATTATGCTCGTCAGGGTGTCATCACCGAAGAAATGCACTATGTTGCCAAGCGGGAAAATCTCCCTGCGGATTTAATTCGGGATGAAGTTGCACGGGGACGCATGATTATTCCCGCAAATATCAATCACACCAACTTGGAACCAATGGCAATTGGGATTGCCTCCAAGTGTAAAGTAAATGCGAATATTGGCGCTTCCCCCAACTCTTCTAACATTGATGAAGAAGTTGCCAAGCTGCAACTAGCGGTCAAATATGGTGCGGATACAGTCATGGACTTATCCACAGGTGGGGGTAATCTCGATGAAATTCGTACCGCGATTATTCAAGCTTCTCCCGTACCAATTGGAACTGTACCTGTTTACCAAGCTTTAGAAAGCGTCCACGGTACAATCGAAAATCTTACGGCTGACGATTTTCTCCATATCATCGAAAAACATGCCCAGCAGGGGGTAGACTATCAAACCATCCACGCGGGGATTTTAATCGAACATTTGCCGTTAGTGAGAAGCCGCCTCACAGGTATTGTTTCCCGTGGTGGTGGCATTTTGGCGCGGTGGATGTTGCACCACCACAAACAAAACCCGCTTTATACTCACTTCAATGACATCATTGAGATATTTAAAAAATATGATGTTTCCTTTAGTTTGGGGGATTCGTTACGTCCTGGTTGTACTCACGACGCATCGGATGCAGCCCAATTAGCGGAACTCAAAACTCTGGGAAATTTAACCCGTAAAGCTTGGGAACACGACGTTCAGGTGATGGTGGAAGGTCCCGGACATGTACCGATGGATCAAATCGAATTTAATGTTCGCAAGCAGATGGAAGAGTGTTCGGAAGCACCTTTCTATGTTTTGGGTCCCCTCGTCACCGATATTGCCCCCGGTTATGACCATATTACCTCAGCGATTGGTGCGGCGATGGCTGGCTGGTATGGTACGGCAATGTTGTGTTATGTGACACCCAAGGAACACTTGGGATTACCGAATGCAGAAGATGTACGTAATGGGTTAATTGCTTATAAAATCGCTGCCCATGCCGCAGATATAGCTCGTCATCGTCCTGGCGCTAGGGATAGGGATGATGAATTGTCGCGTGCCCGTTATAACTTTGATTGGAACCGCCAGTTTGAATTAGCTCTCGATCCGGAACGGGCGAAGGAATACCACGATGAGACTTTACCAGCAGATATTTACAAAACTGCTGAATTTTGTTCGATGTGTGGTCCGAAGTTCTGCCCGATGCAAACGAAGGTTGATGCAGATGCTTTGACGGAGTTGGAGAAATTTTTGGCTAAAGACAAGGAAGTTATCGCCAAGTCTTAGCTGTTGGAGTGATGATAGTTTGTGGTCAATAGCACAAAGTTTATTATTGGTGAAAAACTGAGTAATTTGATGTGCCTAACCGAAGCAGGTATTTTAGTACATAGGTACTTAGCTATCTGCTCCTACTATCCTCACATCCTCGCATCTTTGCTTCTTCCTCTGTTCCTCTTTCCTAAAACAATTCAAAGTATCATAATGATTAGAGTCGTTTTGCAATCACTTTAAAAGTACCGCTATGGCTATCTTGACATTAGGTTGGGTTTCACTGTTAGTTGTTTTCACTTGGTCTATTGCAATGGTAGTCTGGGGTCGCAACGGACTGTAGGAGGCTTGTGGAAAGTCAACTTCTCAATGTTTTGACAATAGTAGCTCTAGCACTGTTAGTCACAGTTACTGGTGGTGTCGCTTATTTGACACTTTCTGATTGGCGCGATCGCCGCCGTCAAGAACAGGAAAACCGCGAATTGCGACGTTATTCTCCCAAACGAAAGTAACCCGCAGTCCTCCCACAAAATCAACATTGATCGGGGTACGAAATTTCGTACCCCTCAGTCACAGGCTGACACTGTAGCTGAAAATTTGGTGTCGGCAATTGTTTCCCATAAATTCTTTTACCATTACCTGTTCATTAACTGACATGAAAGGGAATCCTGAGATAGAGGTATGTTCATCGTCAGTCCGAACTGCAATGGAAAATAAAGAAGTTGCTAAAGCATTGGAATCGAACCAAACAGCAGAAGTTAACAAGGATATTCAAAAGACTCAACAGTGTTGTGGGGAGAAACTTAAAGCGCTGGCGCGGGTGATTAGTCGAATTCGTGAATCGCTGGATTTAGAAACAATTTTCAAGACAACTGTAACAGAATTACGGGAACTACTCTGTACAGATAGAGTTGCTGTTTTTCGTTTTTTCCCAGACTTGGATTGGGAAGGGGAGTTTGTTTCTGAAGATATTAATGGAGTTTGGGATTCGGTAATTCATAGTCAGGTTCGCGACTGTTGTTTTGGTGAGAAATTTGTATCCCTTTACCAACAAGAGAAAATCAGCGTCATCTCAGATATTTATCAAGATTGTTCTCAAGATTGTTATGTAGAATTACTGGAAAAATTCCAAATTCGTGCTTGTATTACTGCTCCTTTGCTCCAGGGAGAACAGCTTTGGGGTTTGTTATGTGTTCACCAATGTAGTGGTATACGGGAATGGCTGAATTCAGAAGTGGAATTTGTTCGGCAAATAGCCGAGCATTTAGGAGTAGCGCTACAACACGCGGAATTATTAGCCCAGGCAAGATATCAAATAGAACAGCAAAAGGCGCTAGCTTCAGTAATTGCTCGGATTCGCGACTCTTTAGATTTACAAACAATATTTAAAAATACAGCTATTGAAGTTCGGAATTTACTCAAAGCCGACCGTGTGGGAGTATTTTATTTTGATCCCGAATCGGATTGGGAAGGGGAATTTGTTTCCGAAGATGTCGCCCCAGAGTATGATTCAGCAATGGCAACGAGGATTTATGACCATTGCTTCGGAGAATATTTTGCTCCTCAATACAGCAATGGTCGTATTAACGTAATCTCCGATATTTATAGTCACGAATATAGTGATTGCTACATTAAGATTCTAGAAAAATTTCAAGTTCGTGCCAATGTTGTAGCGCCTCTACTCAAAGGCAAAGAATTATGGGGATTGTTATGTATCCATCAATGTGTCGCACCTCGACATTGGGAAAACTCAGAAATTGAGTTTGTGCAACAAATTGCTGGACAACTCAGTGTCGCTATTCAACAAGCCCAATATTTAGAGCAAACCCAGTTACAAACGGCACAATTAGTAGAAGCCGCCGAACGCGATCGCGCTGCCGAACGTCAGAAAGTAGTGAGTGACACTATCGAAAAAATTAGGCGATCGTTCGATTTAGAACAGATTTTTCAAGCTGCCTGCCAGGAGGTGAGAAAACTCCTGGAAGTAGATAGAGCAGTAGTTTATCGCTTTAATCCAGACTGGAGCGGCGAATTTGTAGCGGAGTCTGTGACAGAAGGGTGGACTTTATTAGTTCAGCAACAATGGGAGCAGCCAGAATTACGCGCAAATGTCAGCGAATGTAGTCTCAAACATCTGGCGACAGTACCAACAACAGATACACACCTCCAAGAAACCGAGGGAGGAAACTTTGCACGCGGCGAACTATTCAGAACTTGTCATGATATATATAATGCCGGGTTTAGCGACTGTTACGTTCGGGTATTGGAAAGTTACCAAGCACGAGCTTATATAATTATTGCTATTTATCATGGTCAAAAACTTTGGGGTTTACTAGCTGTTTTTCAAAATTCAGCACCCCGTCACTGGCAAGATTACGAAATCCATTTGCTTTTGCAGATTAGCACCCAAGTAGGAGTGGCATTGCAGCAAAGCGAGTATTTCCAGCAAGTAAAAGCACAATCGGCACAATTAGAAAAAGCAGCCAACCGCCAGCGTGCATTAGCCACCACAGTTGATAAAATTCGCCAATCGCTGGATATTGAAACCATTTTTCAAACAACTACACAAGAAGTTCGACGTTTATTGAATGTTGATCGGGTGGCAATTTATCGATTTTACCCAGGTTGGAGTGGAGAATTTGTTGCCGACTCCATAGTTGATGGTTGGATGCAGTTGGGAAAAACTCAACCCACTACGGAAAAACCCTTGTTAGAAGTAGCGAAAACGGGAAAATACCCGCGTAACGAGACATTTGTACCGATTTTGCAAGGGGAAAAAATCTGGGGATTATTGGTAGCTTATCAAAATTCGCAGCCACGTTACTGGGAAGAAGAGGAAGTTAATTTACTGGCACAGGTAGGGGTGCAATTAGGTGTAGCACTTCAGCAAGCAGAAACTTTAAAGCAAGTCCAAGCACAAGCAGCCCAATTAGCAAGAGCGGCGGAACGGGAAAAAGCATTGGCGATGACAGTAGAGAAAATTCGCCAATCCCTCGATTTACATGTGATTTTTGCGACTACAACCCAGGAGGTACGGAGTTTACTAGAAGTAGAGAGGGTAGCAATTTATTGTTTCTATGCAGATGGTAGTGGTGAATTTTTGGCAGAATCAGTTGCAGAAGAATGGATGCCGTTAGTAGGCAACCCATTTTTAATGAAAAATACAACCATTCGTGAATTTCAAAGTGATTTGTATGGGCAGTATCAAACTGTTGCCGTGAATGATATTTATGCTCAAGGTTATTCAGATCGGCAATTAGCTTTTTTAGAGCAAATTCAAGCCCACGCATATGTAATTGTCCCCATTTTTCAAGGCGAACAATTGTGGGGATTACTGGCTGCGTATCAGAATGGGAAATCGCGTCAATGGTTGGAAGACGAAATTAGTTTGTTGGTGCAGATTGGCTTGCAGTTAGGTGTCGCACTGCAACAAGCAGAATTACTTGAACAAACGACACTACAAAAAGAGAAACTTAACCAAACCCTCAAAGAATTGCAAGAGACACAAACCCAGCTAATCCAGGGGGAAAAAATGGCAGGATTAGGTCAGTTAGTCGCAGGAATAGCCCATGAAATTAACAATCCCATTAATTTTATTTACGGCAACTTAAGCCATGTTGGGGAATATTCTGAGCATTTAATGAGGTTGTTAAATCTATATCAAAAAGAATTTCCGGGAACCGGACAAGAAATTAAAGCGCTTGCCAGAAAAATTGATTTGGATTATATTCTCGAAGACTTACCTAAGACATTAGGTTCCATGCAGTTTGGAGCCGAAAGAATTTTGCAATTAGTTGAATCTTTGCAAACATTTTCACAACTCGATCGCGCCGAAATGAGGCTAGTTGATATTCATAAAGGAATTGATAGCACATTATTGATTTTACAACATCGACTGCGAGCAACTTCGACATCAACAACAATTGAAGTTGTCAAACAATATGGCAAATTACCCCATGTTGAATGCTATGCCGCCCAATTGAACCAGGTATTTATGAATCTCTTGGGTAATGCTATCGACGCTGTAGAGACAAAGTATAAAGAAGAACAATTAGAAATTCCCAAAATTGTCATTCATACAGATGTATTGGATACAAAAGTAATTAGGATATGTATATCTGACAATGGTTGTGGAATCCCAGAAGGATTGCGATCGCGTATTTTTGACCCATTTTTTACTACTAAGGAACCTGGTAAGGGTACGGGTTTAGGCTTATCAATTAGTTATAAAATCATCGTTGATAAGCACGGAGGAAAAATTGCATGTTTTTCAGAGCCAGGTAAGGGGACGAAATTTGTGATTGAAATTCCTGTGAAGCATGGTTGTTAATTTGTGGTGGTTAATTTGTGATTTAGCAGTAACTTGGTAAACTGCGAACTTTTAATTTTTGCATAATCCCTATGATGAATGTAAATGCTTTTATTCAGCTACTTGGGGTACTATGCAACCAAACCTCAAAGAACAATTTCTGAGTTGGTTTCAAGGCGATACTCCTCCAGAATCGCTCAGGGAACGAATTGTTCGCTACTTAGAATTATTTCAAGATATTATTGTTATTTCTCTATGCGCTGGTTTATTTTGTGTAATGGTGCTGCGACTCATTGATATGTTTTCCAGCTTGTTACACCCTTTAGAAGTTCGGCAAATTACGTCAGATATTCTGTTTATTTTAATTCTAGTCGAATTATTTCGTTTATTACTTGATTATTTGGAAGAACAACGTATTTCTGTCGGTGCAGCAGTGGAAATTACGATTGTTTCATCATTACGAGAAATTATCTTAAGTGGAGTTTTAGAGATTCCCACAACTCAAATTTTTGGAATTTCCATTTTTTTAGTTGTGTTAGGTGCAATTCTTGTGATTATGCCTTGGATGACAGGTTTATTAGCATCTAGTCATGTAAACTCTCACTCAATAGATACTCAAAAAAGGATGTAATCTCAGACTTGGGGGATTCTCCCCCAAACACCCTCCAAAAAATAGATCGGTTGTTAATATTTTGTGTGAATTGATTGTTGAGGTTTTGTTTGCGATGAAGTTGTTTAAACTGTAGCTTGTTTCGAGGGAGTAGTGGCGTATTGGTTATTACTCAGTATTACTAAAACAACAGCACCATTAGTTAATAATAAAGCGATCGCAGGTGCAACTAAAGGTATCCATCCGCCATAATTAATAAATATAAAACATGTCAGGCTAAGTATTATTACTGAAGTAAGTAGAACTATACCCATAATCATTAAGCGATGAAATCGCCAAGCAATAAATCCTCCAAACAAAGCCCAGGAAGCAATCCAGCCCAATTCCCCGAAACTTGACCAAACCCATAACAATGGTCTTTCATCTAAGACATAGCTGAGAATTTGACTGAGCATATGTGCATGAACTAAGACACCAGGAATTTTGTGGGAGGAACCTGCTCCGTAGGGAGTTGACCAATAATCACCAGCACTGAGGTCGGCGATACCAATTAATACAATTCGGTTTTGGATGGCTTTGGGATTGACTTTATTGCTAAATATATCTTTGAGGGTGACTCTTTGGGCGATCGCTTGCGGGTCACTCATGGCTCGATAGTTTAATAATACTTGACTACCGGATGCATCAATACTTTGATAGCCACCTGTGCGGTTTTCTATCGATGAAAATACTTTTTGACGTAGCTTAATATTCCCTTCTGGTGTAAATTCTGGCTTGATACCCTGCGTGTATAAATATCGAAATGCCAACTGGGTATTGAATGCATAGGCGGCTGTACAACGAGAAGTTGTATTCGGTGTCATAAATAACAAATGACGACGAATAATACCGTCATCATCTTGGACAAAATCGCTAAATCCCAGGCGTGATTCTTTAATTTCTGGTGGTGGTAAAGTGCCTGTAGGATCATCTTTAGCATCTGGACGCTTACAAATGCCGATTAAACGCTGACTTTGTAGTTGCTGGATAAGTTCGGGTTTACGACTGGGATAATCGCGGTAAATATCCAAACCAATGGCAACAGGTTGATGTTGTTCTAATTTTTGCAATACTTTGCTTAGGGTAGTATCAGACAGGGAACCAAAGCGGGGTTCTGCATCCTGTGCTTGAATATCTTCGGGAGTTACAGTTACAATTAATAGGCGATCGTCTGGTTTTTCTGGCATTCTGATACGCATTAACATGTCGAATGCAAACAATTCGATGGGAGATAATAATCCCAAAAACCTAATTCCGGCTATAAATAAGGTACTTACCAAACTGGATACAAGAATTAAGCGTAGTTCCCGGCGATTTGGTAATAGTTGAATTGGTTGTTTTTTGCCGCACCATTCCCACCAACTTGATGGACTTTCGGCAGGATTTTGACAAATTACGGGTAGCCAAGTTGCACAGGGAAATTCTACTTCTAATCCTTGTAATTTTTCCCTGGCTTCACGCACAGAAAGATAAAGTGATTTACCTCCAGAAAAAGCAGCAAGAAAATGTTTGAGGAATTCCTGGGCAACTTTATCGGGGACAGGTTCCCGCATGACAATTACTTGGGGTAAATGTAAATCGGCTAAATCCTGTGCTAAACCTAAACCATCACAAGAGTTAAAAATTGCTAGTTTTAAATCATGCGAGATAGCTTTTCTTAAACCATATTTTAATTGTTCAATTGTGAATGTATCTGTGGCATTAATTTGCATACAACCTTTGCCCTGACTGGAACTATGTCCGGCAAAAAATAAAATATCCCATTCTGCTTGCCAAAGTTTTTCGTTTAGCTGTTCCAATGTTGGTTCGATTAAAAAAGTTATTTCTGCATCTGGAAGTTGTTTTAAGATTTTTTGATCTTGAACAATATCAATTCCATGACTATTACCTAAAATACTTAATATTTTGATTTTCTTTTTGGCTTGATTTACTGCTTTTAGAGAACGTGCATATTCCGGAGGACTTAGGGCAATTTCTGCTTGCGGATAATCTGATAAAAAATCCCACAAACACCAAGGCAATTTTAAAATGTTGGCATCCTGGGCGACAATTAGTAAGCGAATTTCATCTTTGGGTGTTAAATGGGTACGTAATTTTCGATCTATTGTTAAAAAAGAATCTGTACTAAGCCAGCGATTTAATTGAATTTGTAAATTTTGGGAAACTTCGGCAAATTCGGCATGGGAAATATGAGAAACTTCACTGTCATCTTCATCAATCTCAAATTCTGGATGTATATTTCGAGTTCTTCGCCAAGCTAAATTAGCATACAAAGACTCATATAGTAACAACCATTGTTGATAAAGAAAATTAAGATTTTGATTCGCAGGTAAACTACCTACAAATTGCATGGGAGTTAATTCCTCAGATTCCCAAAACTGTGCAGTGACATTTAGGAATCCATTTTGCAAATCTCCTTTTCCCAAATTTAGAATGATGAGACGATGCATATTTTTTAAAGTTAATTTTTAAGCTGAATACACTTAAACTCAAATTGTAAAATTCTCTATCATCACAAAATCATCAATCTCAATCTGAACACTAAATTGAGTACCCACGGGGCTTTTAAAGCGCTTTAATTGAATAATATTATCTTGCGATCGCGATTGAATTGATTGGATAATTTTTCCTGATGCTGACAGTAATTTTAAAGTTATTCCTGTGGGTAAATATTCATCTTGGCTACGACTACGTAATTGAATCCGAATACCAATTCTGTCATCTGTTTCTGTATCTAATCCCATGATTAAGATGACTTCAGTATTGGGTAGATTTAGAGATTTTGCTCTTTTGATAATGGCATCACTTTCTTCTCCTGCGTTCCGAAAACTAAAGCCTAAACTCGCATTTGTGCCCAATAAATTATCCAAAGATTGCCAGCTTTCTTCAAAAGTATTTTGCAACCACTGACTAATATTTGCGGCTACTTGATGAGGAGTTAGATTAGTTGGCACTTCTCCTTGACGTAATTGATATAATTTTTGCCGCCAATTATCATTACTAACTAATTCACCCCATAAAGAAAAGGGTAATTCTAATCTGGGTTGAATAATATTTGGACTGGTTAATCTGGATAATAAATTTTCTGCTTGGATGGCTGGTACAGATGATAAACTAGCCACAGGAAAACGGGTTTTTTCTTCAGGATTGAGTTGGCTAACTACCCACAAAACATTTAAATCTGAAATTATTTCCTCTGCATCCAAATTATATCTTCCTGACACTTTGATTTGCTCATGGGTAGTATATCCCCATACTCGCATCGATAATTCATCAGGATTGATTTGAACTGCTAAATAATAATCTCCGACTAATTTGGGCACGTCTACCCATTCTTGGGGGATGGAATATTCACTATTGTCTAGAGATTTTTCTGGGATGATAATTAGGCGTTTATTTCCCCAGTTGATTACACTACCATTGACGACATCCCAAAAACTAGAAAGTAATTTTTCATTGAATACAAGACTTGTTTGTTGTTTGTATTCTGTTTGTAACCAAGGCAGAAGAATTTGCAGAGAAACTTCATTTAAGTATGCATTCCACTGCCCTTTTGCAGTTGATTGTAACTGACTTTTTAACCAAGATTGTTGTGCCAAATCTGGAGATATGGGAAATTCTAATTGGGTAGGATTTTCAGTTAGGAAAGTCATTTGATTTGAGATTTTGGATTTAAGATTCTAGATTCTCTCAGCACTTATTCATTACTCTCTGTGATAATGGGCTTGCAACCATTCCTCCAAGACTGTGCTAATATACTTAACCACGTCAGAAGTTACGGAAATATGCAGCGTTTGCTGACTCCAACGAGTAAGTGTCAGTAATAATGATTCCCGTGTTTTTGATAATCTGCGGGATACGGTGTATTGTTGGATGGCTAATTCTTGGGCTATTTGCTGCTGCGTTAAGGTTTTTTGGTAATATAACTGTAGCAGTTGTTGAGAAGTGGCATCTAGTTTCGCGATCGCCTCTGTTAAAATAGTGTTGATTTGTTTTTTTTGTTCGAGACGCGCAGCTTGTTCTTCTTCTTGAATCCACTCCGTTAACAAGGATTCCTGAAAATTATCGACTAATTCATCCTGTAATTCTCCCTCTTCATACCCAGGTTTCGGCGCATTCAAAGATTTCACCGCCGGATACAAATATTTACGCACTTGGTTGCCACATTCAATTAACCAACGTTCCATAGTTTCTTGGCTACATTCTCCACCCGGAGAGGAAAGCTGATGGCGCATGTGGTTGTATGCTGCGGCAATTGCTTGCCAAGTTGCGGAGTCTGGGGCTGCTGTTTGCCTTAATCGGGGATTTTTGCGAGATAAATAAATACTTTCAAAACAAGTCCAAGCAAGTAAATAACGTTCGCGAGTTGCCGTATCAAATCCAGCATTTTGTAAGGATTCTGTCAAGAGTTTGCGACTGGTTTTGAGTAATAAAGCCCAATTGTTACAAAAATCAGCTTCCTTAGTTTGTTTGAGATAATCGCGGATAATATTGCCAAAAGCAATACTCGCATAAGCCTTAACGCTACCACTGACATCAGGATTGCAAGATTTGAGAATTTTAGGAACAGATGCGATCGCAACTTGAAATAGGTCTGGTACTCTATCATAGGATTGTTGCGATCGTAGCATCATTTTCTGTACAGTCCAGTAACAAGCCTCTTGTAGATAAGCTGACATATGTCCTAAAGCCACTTCTGGTTTCTCCGATTTTTGCGTTTGTTTATGCCAATAAACAGCCCAAAAATCGTCACTCACCTTAGCTTCAGAAAAATGATTTAAACAAGCTTTGATGCTGCGATGTAGTTTTGCATCAGTTACCCAACCACTAAAGCGATTGGACTCAAATTGCAAAAAAGTAGAAAAAAGCTCAATCAAATTTTGACGCGCACGCATAAGCAATACTTGTCGATTCAAGGAAAAGTGAAAAGGGCAGATGTGGGATGCACAGACAAAGACGGATAACAAATAGAGGCATTTCTTTGTATCTCTGACTCTGAACCCAGCAGCACCCATAACTCAAACTACCAAGGATTCCCAATTAATGTAAATCCAGCCCAATAATAAGGATGGGATAACTCTCGATTATCGAGATTAGCAACAACTTCGGCAGGTAACGAATTATTACGGCGAATAGATGGATTATTTTGTAAACTCACCTGCTGTTTGAGCATCGCAATTTGCGTTTGTCGCAGCGCTTCTGCTTTCATGGGATTAGCTTTGAGTTGCTGGTAAAAATGAGTCATCAAAGCCAGTGTTCCCCCATCATCAACACTCCAAAGACTGGCAATCACAGCTTGTGCCCTCGACATCACAGCAAAACCCGCAAAGCCTAACTCAGCTTGGGCATCACCTAATGCAGTCCGACAAGCACTTAATACCAATAGTTTTACCAGGGGTTTATCCAAGCCTAAACTTTTGATTTCATCCAAACGAACTTGTGCATCCCAAAACTGAATATAAGATTGTTGTACAGAACCAGGAGAAAATTCTGCATGGGTAGCTAAATGCACAATTCCAAATGGATAAAGAGCGCGTTGTTTTTTCAGATTTTTGAGGGTAAATTCTTGATTTAACAGTGATTTACCTTGCCATTTATCACTAGTAATACTAGACAATTCTAAAGGAACAGCAGGCAAGGGTTCTTTATTTTTAAACTCTGACGCGCCCATTGCCAAAACTTGGGTTTGCGTAATATTGGCGGGTTGCAAATCTAGTAAATTGAAAGCTGGAATAATCCCCAAACTATATTTCTCAACTAAAAATTGTTTCCCATCAGAAATTGCTGCCAAAGGAACAGTTCGCAAGCCACCACCTAAACAAAATATAAGATTATTAATTCCCTGTGCTTGTAGTTCACTTTCTAAAGGAGAAATCAGCAAGTCGTATACCTGTTTGCCCGAACTGAGATAATCACTACGCTGAGAATTCGGATTAACAATGTCTTTGCGAAATTTACTTACTAGACTGACAACAACATCTCTTTTTGCCTTGGTAATCCGCTGATGAATTGGGGATTTACCCGGTGTCACCAAGATTAATTCCAAATGTTTCGGAGTTGGGACAGCGTATATTAAAGCACTTTTGGTTCCATTTTGTTGGTGGATTTGCTCCAGAATCCGACTAATTTCTTTAACTTCAATCATTCGATTAGAAGGCAGTTTTCCCTGGGCATATTCATCATACTGCTGCTTCCATCCCTGTTCCACATGTATAATCGCTGAGTTAATATCCTGATTATCAAGCAACTTTGTAAGAACTTCGGGTTGGAGACGCGACACGGGAAGCAACGTAGTAGATTTTGCGGCTGGAGAAACAGAGTTGAAAGTATTAAGTGATTCCCTGGAAATTCTTAGCCCATACAGCCCAATGATAGATAAACTGAGCATCGAAAGGGCTAGTAGAGTTAGTTTTATTTTGTTCATACTCCTTGATACACCAAGTTTAATAGTTATTTCAGCAATCTCAAGACCTTATTTCTGTAACTACATTCAAAATTTTACAGTTCCTTGTGGGATTTGCAATTTTAAGATTTAAGATTTTGGATTTTACTATTGCTAGGGGTACTGAGTATCGGGAGTATCTTAATCTTGGCAAAAATATTAGCTAGTGATTATTACTACTTCTATTTAGTGGTGTTGTCTGGTTATTTGTGCAACCCTTCAGTAGGCAAGGAATTGGGATTAGGTTTTATCGAACTCATGTTTTCATTCGATATTTTTATGTATTAATGAATTCGTTCTAAAATTAAATGGTTGTGGTTAGTTAATCTCGCTTCCCAGTTAGGCTCAACAACAATTGTGCTAATTTTCTCGACAATGATTGCACTGCCTTTAATCTTATCTCCTGGTTGTAAATCCTCTCTTTGATAAACTGGTGCATCATGCCATTTATTGGCTGTAAACATTTTGACGATTTCTACAGGTATTGGCATTTCATTGACGGGACGAATACGAGATAATAATGGTTCTTCGGGAGTATCCATCTTTTGAATTAACTCCACTGAAATTGACTCGACAATTAGGCTTTTTTCTGCTTGAATAAAACCATAACTATTTTTATGTAACTCTGTAAATTCTTGTTGCATTGTGAGAATATCGAAAGCAAAATCAACAGTTAATGTAGAATTACTACCTTCATATTTCAAATTTACTTTTTTGACCAATTCTTCTCTAGTTGTCCTGATATCTTCTGGTACATCTATTTCTATAGCTTCGCCATTTCTCACCTGAATTGCTAAACTTTTGATTAATTGCTGTAATTGCGGGATTAATTCTTTTGTTAATTCCTTTTCTACTCCTAATTCCCTCATTATCCTCACATCAGCTAACCCCATTCCATAAGCTGAAAGTACACCAGCATAAGGATGTAAAAATATATTTTTCATCCCCAATGTATCAGCTATTAAACAAGCTACCTGTGCGCCTGCACCACCAAAACAACACAGCGCATATTCTGTGACATCATAACCCCGTTGTAGGCTGATTTTTTTGATAGCATTTGCCATATTTTCGACAGCGATCGCCATAAATCCGGCTGCAACTTCTTCGGGTGTGCGATTATTGCCTGTTACTAGTTGAATTTCTGTTGCTAATTGCTGAAATTTTTCGCTAACAACTTCCTTATCTAAAGGCAAATTCCCATCAATTCCAAATACAGAAGGAAAATATTGTGGATGAATTTTACCTAACATAATATTGGCATCTGTAACAGCCAATTTTCCACCCCTTCTATAGCTTGCTGGACCAGGATTTGAACCCGCAGATTCGGGACCAACTCGATAACTTGAACCATCAAAAAATAAAATCGAACCACCACCAGCAGCAATTGTATGGATGTCCAAAACTGGAACCCGCATCCTCGCGCCAGCAATTTCAGAATCTAATTGACGTTCATATTCCCCTTTAAAATGAGCAACATCTGTGCTTGTTCCCCCCATATCAAACGTAATGATTAACTCAAAACCTGCTCTTTTACTCGTTTGCACTGCACCAACAATGCCACCAGCAGGTCCACTCAAAATACTATCTTTACCCTGAAATTGCGCGGCGGCAACTAAGCCACCGTCGGATTTCATAAACATTAATTTGACATCTGGTAATTGGTTAGCAACTTGGTTGATATAACGTTGCAAAATCGGTGTTAAATAAGCATCAACAACTGTTGTATCTCCCCGACTCACTAGCTTCATTAAAGGGCTAACTTGATGCGATATTGAGATTTGAGTGAATCCAACTTGTTGAGCTATTGCTGCTACTATTTCTTCATGCTGAGGATAATTATAACTGTGCATAAATACAATTGCACAACTACGAATCCCTAGATTATAAACTGCTTGTAAATCTTCCTTCACCTGCTCTATATTTACTGGAATTAATTCATTTCCCTGTGCATCATAGCGCTCATCTACTTCCACCACCTGCTCGTACAACATTGTCGGTAAAATTATCTGTCGTGCAAATATATTCGGTCGATTTTGGTAGCCAATTCGCAATGCATCTTTAAACCCTTTAGTAATTACGAGAACAACACGATCGCCCTTTCTTTCTAAGAGTGCATTTGTCGCTACTGTTGTTCCCATTTTGACAACTTCTATTTCTGTTGTCGGGATGGATTGATTGGCTGCAAGTCCGAGAATATCCCGAATCCCTTGAATCGCCGCATCTTGATATTGTTCGGGATTTTCGGAGAGTAATTTATAAACTATTACCCATTGCCGATCGCCCAGAGAAACTATTAAAAAACGTTCTGGATGTTTTAATAATCGGTCTATAATTAATTGACTATCTGTAACAGCAACAATATCTGTAAATGTACCGCCCCTGTCTGCAAAAACTTTTAGCATAGTAAAATTCTGGAAATTCTGGAAATTATCCAAACGCAGCAATTCTTACAATCAATGCGATCGCAATTTATCGCCAATATTTAGCCTACAACTAAACTCAGCTAAATAGGAATTATTATATCTCAATCTGTATATGAATTTTACTGGGGATATCTGGAGTGATTAGGCTTTGGGAATTATACTCACTAAAGCTCACTAAAGTTAACAAAAATAGATATGAAATCACTCGCGATCGCATTTCTAGCGTAGAATTAACCAAGCGACTCAATAATTTATTATTTATTCACAATGAAAATCCGGGACAACACAATTAAATTAAATCAGTTCTTAAAGTTAATGGGTCTAGTTTCAACTGGTGGACAAGCCAAGCTAATGATTCAAGGCGGTGAAGTTTTAGTTAATGGTGTCCTAGAAACCCGGCGAGGTAGAAAACTAATACCTGGCGATAAAGTCACATTAGAAGGACAAACATTTGAGGTAAATTTGAATAATAATCAAGACTCAAATACATTTTTAAATTCTTCAGAAGAAAACGAATAGTCTTTTGAAAAAATCCAATTCACAAATTAATAAAAAAAAGAGAGTGGGAGGAAGCATATCAATCGCTTTCAAACTCCCACTCAGGTATTTATCGCTGAAGCGGTTAGAAACAATGTATAAATGTTGTTATTTAGGGGGCTAACATGTGGATCAATGACAACAGATATACATACATTTCTGATGCGACAAATACCAAGCCTAATGACTGAATATTTATGTAATTCAATGGTATTTGTTATCAGGTAGCAGATGCATTTTGAGACTTGATGATAATACATTTCTAGATAAAATCTAGTAGTATTATTTGCTAGTTAATGAGGTAGTTAATACACCCTGACAACAACACCCTTGAAGTCGTTTATCTTTGTTTAATTTAACTGAGTAAATCGAGATCGAGTTGCCAATATGGCAGGTTTATTGATTAGTTTTTTTGGGGTTTTAAATTTGTAATTAAATCTAAAAATGGTATATTTGATTTCTCTTTTTATCTCAACCAAGTGTCAGAATATCTGACTCAGAATATATAAATAAGCATATAGTGCTTGGAAGTTGTAGGCAGAAAACAGAAGATATATAGCCGAATCATCCTTCTGTGACTCGGCAAGCTAGATAATTATAAAAGGCTTAAATCTTGCTTTTGAAGTCACTTTGAAGTCACTTTGAAGTTGAGATACGCCACTTTCTTGACTGTTCTGAGCCTAAATCTAAACAGATCGGCTTTTTTGGAGGGGGCTTGGGGGACGCAACCGTCCCCCAATCGGGGTTTTGGGGGAGAATCCCCCAAATCTTGGTTCTCAAGAAATTGATTAACTGACAACCTTAGCTGAACCGTATCCACCGATACTTGAAATTACCTTTTACTCCTCAAGGGGACTGCATTTACATACAATTGGAGTTCTTTGAATTTCTTCGCTATACGAGATACTAAGAAGTACAGAAAATCATCGCTTGGGAGACAGAATGTACGTTCTTATCGGTGGAGTTGGCAGGATGGGATCAGATTTAGCCAAAACCCTAATACACATGGGTCATACGATCGCAGCAGTAGATACTGATGCCGTAGCTTGCCAATATGCTCGCGAGAAAATTGGCGTAATGGCTTTTGAAGGCAGCGCCGTCAACACAACTGTGCTGCTAGAAGCAGGAATTCGCAAAGCTAATGCTGTCATCGCCACCCTACAAGAAGACGCACTGAATTTAGCATTAGTCACCTTATGTAAACACTACGGCGTACCCCAAATTATCGTGCGTATGAGCGATCGCGACTTTGCAGAACCTTATCAACTAGCAGGGGCAACTCATATCATTAGCACAACAGAATTAGCGATTAACCGAGTCATTAATGCCATTGAATATCCCCAAGTAGATGCCATGATGCACTTTGAACAGGGACAAATTGAGGTTTTGAAACTTTCCATTCCTCAAAATTGCTCCATTGTTGGGCGTAGCGTGGCTGAAATTGCCCAAGATTATCGATTTCCTGCTGGTACCCTCATTATTGGTTATCAGGCTCATCCCCAAGAAAATCTCAATATTCCCAATGGCAGCACTATTTTAGAAAGTGGATCAACTATCTTAGCCGTCACTAAACCCGAACTTGTGCGACAACTAATTGATTTTATGGGGCTATGTTCTCCTTAGGAATGTGAATTGGATAAACGGTTTCTTGGATTTAAGTATCGAGCATCATCTAACTTTTTCATGAGAAACCGGATTTCTCCCTGCGCGAATATCCTTTTATATTTACTTTATAAATGCTCTCTCAATCATCTTTAAGAGATAGGAGCTTTTCGTTGAGTTCTTCCACATAAGACTTGGCAATCTCATCCGGCAGTAATCCCTTCAAGACGGCATCATTGATTGCTCCCTTTTCTGCTGTATAAAGGCGACGGTATAAACCATCCAAGTAGCTTCGTTCTTCAAGTTCGTTTAATTCGTAGTCGATCCGATGGTTGTAGAGATTACGTAATTTTTCTTCTGAAGAAGCAATTCGGGCTTGATAAGAGGCAAATAGCTCTTCGTACAAAAACTTCGGTAAACTACCAGACTGTAGGAGGTTTCTTAACTCTTCTTGCGCCGCCTTTGCTGCAATCAAATTTAGTTGTAAGGGTTCAATTTCTTGACGCACTGAAGAAGGCTTTGATAACCGTAGCCGCTTAACCAACCACGGTAAACTCAGACCTTGCCCGACGAGAGATACTAACACAGTGCTAAATACTAAAGTAACAACTTGCATCCGTCCAGGTAAGCTGAAAGGCAAACTCAGGGCAAGAGCCATCGACAGCGAACCTTTAACATTTCCAAAAATTAAGACATGCTGCCACCGTATCGGCAAAGGACGATCAACAAAACCTAATAGAAAAAGCAAGGGATAAATCGAAAAAATCCGCCCAATCTGATAAGCCAATATTGCAATAAGGGCAGAGGGGATAGTAGCCCAGAGAATGTTTGGTTCAACTTCAATCCCTACAAACAAAAAAATAAACGTATTCACCCCAAACCCAGCATATTCCCAAAAACTAAGTAATGTAACCTTAATGGAAGCAGAGCTTTGACGAAATGCCAGATTACCAATTACAAGACCAGCAACAAGGACTGCGATCGCACTAGAAACCCCCAAAGCTTGACCAATTTGGAACGTCCCCAAGGATACAGCTACCGTGAGCAAAATGCTGCTTAGGGCATCATCCAACTGTCGAAATAGCCCTACACATAAATAGCCTAAGCCTAAGCCCAGAACGCCACCCCCCACAAATGCAATAAAAACTTGCTTAATCCCTTCACCAAGGGTGAATGTTCCCTGAAGATGCACCGCAGTAATAATACTCAGCAATACCATCGCCACCCCATCGTTGAAAAGACTCTCCCCTTCAACAATTGTGGCTAATTGCCCAGGTACTGGTACACTTCTGAAGGCAGCAATCACAGAAACTGTGTCGGTAATAGTTAAAATAACACTGACTGCACAGGCGGTAATCCAAACTAAACCTAACCCTAACTTGAGTAGAATCGCTGTAATAGCTGCCGATAGAATCACCCCTGGGCCAGCTAATAATGTAATAGGTTTAATGGTGCTACGTAAGCGACTAATATCGGTGTTAATAGCTGCTTCAAAAATTAAAATAGGCAAAAATAAATTCAAAATTACATCAGGGTTTAGACCAATTGATTCAGGTAATGCCTGTTTGGTAATCGCTAAACCCGCTAATACTAGCCCTATCACATAGGGGATACGTAGCCATCGCGTGACTAAAGCAACAGTTGTGGCTACTAGGAGCAACACAATTAGAGTATTAACTAACCCTTGAAATTCTCCAGAGGGTAATGCAACAGATTGCCCTAACAGTAGATTACTGAACTCACTTGTAGGCAAATAGTTCGTCACAATGTCCCCCTTCAGTGATCAAATATCCTAGTACATCCTAAAGGGGAATTTGCAGAGAAATCACTGCTCACCCAACAGGTTTTCATTTTTTCAGAGCAATTTCATTTTACTGGGAATCTGGGCATAGAGATGAGAGGTAATTATCCGCCAGAAACAGCAGTCAAGACCGCACAAATTTGTAGAGAGTAAATGCGATCGCCTCAAATATCAATGACATTAATAGATTGATATTCCGACTAATAGTATCCCCAAAAGAGATGAAATGACTCTGACTATATTACCTTTATTTAGTAGAACACGAATCCTAATGATTCCTGCTTGATCGTTTATATCCATATTCAGTAATTGAGTATATGCAGGTTCATTTATTAGTATTGATGAGACAAAAGAACCGAATATATATAGCAATGAGCCAATGATAAATAGCAAGTTTCTAAAACCACAAATAAGATATGCTGCAAATATCAAAATTGGCACTAGCACAATTATGTTAATAATAATCGATTTTCTTCCTCTGATGATAATTTCCGAATAAACGGAATAATACCTTTCTTCTGTTATAGCCTTTCCTAGGCTACTGAGGTACGCATAAACCTTTCCAACTAAGAATAAGCCGCTAAAATGTACTTCACTAGGTTGGGAACCGCTATAAGGCATTAAATGTTTCTCGAAGAACTGTAGACAGAAATAGGACAATTCCAGCAAAAAGAGCAGAAAGAATTAAAAACGAAATCTTAAATAGCAATTCCATTTTTGACTCCTGAAAGTGTTGCTTGCGAGAAGCATCTATCTAATGATGAAGCCGAGCGTCGGTGTCGTGATCGCATTAATCAAAATTTAAATTTGTTTCTATTTTATGCGTATTGGTGACAACTAAAAGCGATCAGATGTAGTTTTGACAATAATTGCGATCGCTCGAAACAAAAATAATCCTTGCTTCCCAAAAGTTTCAGGATAAAGCACTAATTATGTTTTTATGCCGCGTTACTTACCAGTTATACCATTTCACGAAAAATCTGATACAGATGTAAATCCTGAAAGCTTTGCTGCATCTAAGTTTTTTAATTGCGTAGCTTTAGCTTCTCGCGAAGCGAGTATTGCGAATTGCGAATTGTGAATTGGTATTACCCTTGCAAAATCATGGCAGCTAAATTAGACTAAGTCCATAGACTAAGTTTTTTATATTATGGAAACTGTAAATATACATCAGGCTAAGACAAATCTCTCTCGACTACTGTCCCGTGTGGAACTTGGAGAAGAAATTGTGATTTCAAACCGAGGTGTTCCCATTGCCAAGCTTGTTCCATTTCGGACATCGTTAGATCGACGCTCTAGTTTGGGGCAAGATCGGGGGATGTTTATCGTACCAGATGACTTTAATGCCCCTTTACCAGAAGATATTCTGGTGGCATTTGAAGGTGGTGCAGAGTGAGACTTTTACTAGATACACAATGCTGGTTATGGTGGTTTGCTCAACCAGAAAAGTTAAGTGAGAACGTGATTGAACAAATTGCAGATGAAACCAATGAAGTCTGGTTATCAGTTGCCAGTGTTTGGGAGATGGGAATTAAGGTTTCAATCGGTAAGTTGCCTCTGCGAGAACCAATAAACGATTATGTTTCTACTCGCATGAACCAATTAGGAGCTAGATCACTAGAAATTACAGCCTCACATGCTCTGCGGGTAGCTGTATTACCTTTACATCATCGTGATCCTTTTGACAGAATGCTGATTGCACAAGCTCAGGTTGAAGACATGACGCTTGTAAGTGCGGATTTGATGTTTAAGCAATATGAAGTCTCTTTACTCTGGGCAGCTAGTTCGTAGTAATGAGGAGACTTTATCGGTTCCAAAATGATTAGGATAAAGCGTCGCTGTTAACCTATCCCACTCAAACTCCATGCCCAAATCATAGTAGATTGTACTCATCAAATAAGTGCGATCGCTCGAAACAAAACCCAATTTTTTTAGTTGATGTGTACTAATGATAAATGTGATAAATTAAGTGCGATCGCACTTGAGTAATAGTTTCAAAGTCGCGATCGTTGTGAAATCAAAAGTCAATCGTTTTCCAGGGCAGCTTGGGCAATACAGCAATCAATTGGGCTGCGAACAATAAACGCACAAGTCATAGTATGTACGGGCAGTCGCTTGCCAAGAATGAATCGTGGCTCTGCATTAGCAAGTATTATTTATACACAACCCTAAATCGCTCACAAACTAAAAGCATTTCACAGGTGGGCTGCTTCCCAATTTTAGGTAAAACTCGCGAGAAGTATTCCCAATGTTCCCTTCGCCAAGATTCTAGAGATCGCTCATCCTCGCCTTCTTCAAAGGCAAACTGTGTATCCACCTCACTAAATGCTCGAATCTCTACTTCTATAGTTTCAATAATACAAAGTGGGTTGTTATCCCCGTCCAGCACAATTGTTTTTGATCCCACCTTAGGGATTTCGCTACCCTCTGCTTCCCATTCCCATAAAGCGGAACAAGTTGCGGTTTTAACCCCTCTCAGAATTAGGTTTCCGAGTTCATTTGCCAGAACAGAGTTATCTCCAAATTGATCAGCCTCATAGTCTTCGGAACTGAATGAAGCATTTGGAATAGATGCTAAGTATGCTTGCCAATACTGCTCTAATTGCTCCTGACTCATAAGATTTCAGTTTTAAGCGATCATGGAACGTGTTTTGTTGAAGGTATTCTAATATGGAGATAAGTAACGGGTGTGTGTCAACCTTCTACAGAGAAAAAGAAAAGCCCTAACGTGCCGTAGCTGTTGCAAAGTTTTGACAATTGCTTCCCAAACTGAAACTGCGCTTAGATAAACTTCGTTGTCTGGATTACGAATCGCATCCCGAACATCTGTTAGCAACTGGGTATCACCACTGATAAACCACAGAAAAATGTGTGTATCGAGCAGGATTTTCATTTGCCCTCGAATGCATTCAAAATCTCTTCCGGCAAAGGGGCATCAAAATCGTCGGGGACA
This sequence comes from Calothrix sp. UHCC 0171, assembly GCF_034931845.1. Taxonomy (NCBI): domain Bacteria; kingdom Bacillati; phylum Cyanobacteriota; class Cyanophyceae; order Nostocales; family Calotrichaceae; genus Calothrix; species Calothrix sp. UHCC 0171. The sequence continues at coordinate 199,076 of NZ_JAYGHN010000004.1, read as the reverse complement.
GTGAACTCGCCAGAACATAAGCCGAATGGTCGTAGTTGCTTACTACTCGACGAAATTGGTCTCAGTTCAGCGATCGCCTTCTCTGCTTGAAGAATCACAAAAGTTTCACCTGCTTCTACTTGACGCAGATACTTTGAAGGGTCGCGCAGAATTTCATCAACTGTTACACTCAACATAAGAAACCCTCAATGCAAGTTTAAGGAAGAACATTCCATCTCCCCCAATTGTAGATGATGGGTTGTATGCTCTGAGTTTGGATAAATCTTAACTTCAAAATCTTTGAACAGTCGCGATCGCTCGAAACAAAAACCCAAATTTCTTTTTAGTTGATGTGTACTGATGATAAATTAAGTGCGATATGTCTTTGGCATTAAGATTCGCTTATCGAATGTGGTTTTAATATTATTAACGGTTTGGAGTTGGGCTGACGAATACAAACTCTCGATCCCCATTAATAAAAAATTTTATACGTTCGGCTCTAATGACTGGTTAGCTTTTTGGCGTTGAGCAATTTGCATTAATAATCGCAATGCTTCATTGACAGCATCTTCAGTAGGAAAAGCTTGAGCTACATCAGGATCAAGAAGAACAAGATTTGTTCCTGCCTTATAACGCTCAACATACTTTCCTTTTACACCTCCTGCAAGTTGAGAGAAATCATACTCAGGACGTAATTCATCCTCCATTTCCACATCAATTTCCCTGTTCATAAAATCTCTGCTCCTGTCTAGTTGCTTTTCGGGCACTGATAATTCTTATTGTTTCTCCTCGGTCAGTATGAGCAACAATTAGAAGCTGCCCAAATCTTGATATTCCAATGATAATGTAGCGGCTCTCTCCAATTGAATGGTCTGGGTCAGGAAAGGTTATAGACAACGAGTCGTTGAATACAGTCGCCGCTTCTTCAAACGAAATGCCATGCTTTCTATAGTTTGATTCAGCCTTGTCTGGATTCCACTCAAATTCCATGCGAAACTGCTCACTATTACCCACCAAGTCTAACGGCTAAATCTTCAGTCGCAATTGAGATAAATCTCATCTTTACGCAAAACTTTTACAAAGGAACCTGAAGCACGTTCCAGCAGAACATCAAATTTGCTATTTGGCATTCTCAGATCAAGTGGAATGATGTGTATTGGGAGTTGTGCACGTTTCCCGCCGTCTGCCAGACCAATACCAGCACAGAGAATGACTGTAATCTCTCCATTTCGCAGACACCCTAGGACTGTTGCCGGATAACGCCAATATTTACTCATTTCTGATATTGAGAGAATACCTGATACAATTAGAAGCCTCTGAACAGAAAAACTTCAAGCTATTATCATCAACTACTAAAATTAAGCTACCTAACTACCCACTATACTTCATAAAAATGGGCAGACAAGAAATGCCTACCCAAAAGTTAAATAAACAAAATATTACTGACCAGATGACGGTTCTAGCTTAATCACTGGCGAATTTGGTTGATTATTGGGCTGTACATTACCTTGTTGCATTCGCTGCCGTTGTCTGGTAAAAAATGATGCTGCTTCTTGGTCAAGTTCTTGACGTTTTTGATTAGCAAAATCTGGGTTGTAACTACCAATGCCTAATTGGGCGTTGTGGAGTAATTGAAACATGCTGAATCCATTTTGTTCAACACCTTGGTTAAATGGATCATTGGCATTGGGTTGATCGTAGTTTTGCGGGTTGGTAAATTGTGCCATGGTTTTCTGTGGCACTGTAACAGATGCTAAACCTAACCCAAAAGCGATCGCTAATCCTAAAGAACGAATTTTCATACAGTTTGCCCCTCGAACACTCTAAATTGTTTACTTGGCTGATTCTAGGTAATAATGATTGTTTCTATTCTAAGAAAGTGTCTTGCGTAAGCGTGGTTGAATACTAATTAATGCTACAGCAGCAAAACCAACCAACACTAGCAATGCACCTCCAAAGCTAACATCACCCCAAAACGATCGCATAACAATACTGTTCAATCCCCAGTTGCTATGGGTATACAAATAGCGAATTGGTTCGATCGCATAGCTGAGGGGATTAATGGTGGCAATAACTTGCAACCAGTTGGGCATAAATGATAAAGGTGCCAATGCAGTGCTAGCAAAGAGCATTGGTAGGGTACTCACGAAAATCACGGCAATGAGTTCGATATGTCCGGGTAGTGTAAATGCTAAACCCAAGCTCAAGGCTGTAACACCCAAAGCTAGCGCAAACACTATCAAGGCAATAGTCGCTAACCCGGCGACATCGGGTAAACCTGCACCGAGAAATGCCGCAGCAGCAACAATAACGGCTGCCTGTAATAAACTTTGGCTAATAATAAAGATTGCCGATGCAAATACAATCGAAAAGCGTGATGCTAAAGGTGCTACCAGTAAGCGATTGAGGAAACCGAACTCTCTGTCAAACATTATCGGCAATCCAGCATTTAATGCCCCAGCAAAAGCGGTAAATACAATGACACCAGCAGCTAAAAATTGTCCGTAATTTGTCGTACTCCCGAAAATACCCTTGGGTGCATTTTGGAATAAAGCACCGAATAGCACCAACCACATTACTGGTTGAATAATGCCTGCAAATAGGGTTGAAGGACGACGCTGTAATTGGATGAATAGGCGTTTTGTCAGCGCTAGGGTTTCTTGGATGGTTTCACCCAAAAAATTAGCTGGTGCAGCATCTTGATAAAGTTGCGGAGATGCGATTTGCTGCCAGTTTATATCTGATTTTGGGTCTGATTTGGGAGGTGTTAAGGTGTTACTCATAATAATTTTGAATTGGGTGAATTGGCATTTTGTAATGGAGATGAGGAGAGGGGGAGATGGGGAGATGGGGAGATGGGGAGACACGGAGATGGGAAGATGGGGAGATGGGGAGACACGGAGATGGGGAGACACGGAGAGGGAGAGATGGGGAGACACGGAGAGGGGGAGATGGGGAGAGGGGGAGACACGGAGAGGGAGAGATGGGGAGATGAGATGCAAATCATATTTTCCATATCGATATTGTCCCCGCGTCCCCGCGTCCCCGCGTCCCCGCCCGCGTCCCCGCGTCCCCGCGTCCCCGCCCGCGTCCCCGCGTCCCCGCGTCCCCGCGTCCCCGCGTCCCCGCGTCCCCGCCCGCGTCCCCACATCCCCGCGTCTCCAAGTCCCCGCGTCCACATTCTCATCTCATATTCTGCTTTTTCTCGGCTTTGGGATCGCGATTCGCTACAGCTGCCATTTCTGCATCCATAAGGGTGCGCCCTGTGGCTGCTAAATAGACATCGTCAAGGCTGGGGCGAGATTGGGCAATGCCAAACATCGGTAAACCAGCGTTATTTAAGGCTTGTTGAATGGTGATTAAGGTGTCATTTTCTGGTGTGACAACTAAGTTAAGTGAGTTACCTTGAGCGCTATTAATAATTACTTCTTGGACAAAAGACAAAGATTTCAACAAATCCTTTGCTTTTTCGGCTTCTTCTGGAGGGGAAAATTCGCGAATCCGTAGTGTGACGCGATCGCCTCCTACTCTATCTTTTAATTCTGATGGTGTCCCTGCGGCAATAACTACACCACGATCAATTATTGCCACGCGATCGGCAAGTGCGTCAACTTCTTCTAAATAGTGGCTGGTGATTAATACTGTGGTTCCAGCTTCCCGCAATTTTCGCAAAAATTCCCAAACAATAAATCGACTTTCAATATCAAGTCCCACAGTCGGTTCGTCGAGAACCAAGACATCGGGTGCGTGTAATAAACCCGCAGCTAAGTCTAAACGCTTGCGTATCCCACCCGAATAAGTTCCTGTTTTTTTATCGGCATATTCCTGTAACCCCAGTAATTCGATTACTGTGTTAATGCGCTGCTTTGTCACTGCCGCAGGTAAATGGTATAGTGCGGCTTGTAGTTGCAGCATTTCTCGACCAGTCAGTATTTTATCGAGAGCGACTTCCTGTGCCACATAACCCAAGCGTTGTCTTGCTGCTTTCGGATTTTCGACTACAGAAATACCAGATACTTCGACTTTGCCTGCATCGGGTGTAGTTAGAGTACACAAAGCCCGCAAAGTAGTTGTTTTGCCTGCACCATTGGGACCGAGTAAACCAAAAATTTCTCCTGGTTCTATCTCAAAGGATACATCCTTGACAGCCTCAACCGTCCCATAGCGCTTTTTGAGATTTTGAATCGAAACTGCGGCAGCCATGACAGAGTAATCCTAACTATACAAATCGCAATACAGATACCTTTATCTTAGCGGTGATGTTCACATTGGTGAAAATTGCCATGTGGAGGATGTGGAATGTGGGAGAAGCCCAGTTTCTCACCATCACAGAAACCGGGCTTCTAAGTTCAAAATTAATTAATTACAAAATTAATTACTAACTAATTACTAACTAAATCTGGAAACACCTCTTGGACTGCGGGATGCACTAAACGATGATTTTGCACATTCACACCTTTACCCAAGGAAGGATTAATTTCTAAAGCCTGCAAGCCAGAATTGGCAAGTTGCTGTACATAAGGCAAAGTGCTGTTATTTAAGGCTTGGGTTGCCGTCCAGGGTACTGCACCAGGCATATTCGGCACGCCGTAATGAACTACTCCTGATTCAATGTAAACTGGATTTGTATGAGATGTGGCATGTAAAGTTTCTACACATCCACCTTGGTCAACAGCAACGTCAACAATTACTGAACCGGGATGCATTTTTGCTACTAATTCGCGAGATACTAGTATTGGTGCCCTTCTACCCAAAACTAATACCGCACCAATGAGTAAATCTGCTTCTTTGACAGCAGCTTCAATGTGAGCCGAATTGCTGTAAAGCAACTCCACGCGCGAACCAAATAAGGTTTCCAAATAGCTGAGGCGATCGACATTCACATCCAATATTTGTACGGCAGCACCCATGCCCACGGCAATTCTGGCGGCTTCTGCCCCCACGACTCCACCACCTAAAATTACAACTTTCCCTGCTTTTACCCCAGGTACACCACCTAACAATACACCTCTACCACCCTGCTGACGCTCTAAATATCTGGCTCCAAACTGTACCGATAAGCGCCCCGCAATAATACTCATTGGTGTTAGCAATGGTAAGCGATTTGCTCCAGCTTGTTCTACGGTTTCGTAGGCGATCGCAGTTACACCGCAATCAATTAAATGTTCAGTTAATTTTCGATCAGCAGCTAAGTGTAAATATGTAAATAAAATTTGACCTTTTTGTAGAAAATTGTACTCTGAAATCAGAGGCTCTTTAACTTTTACAACTAACTCGCGATTCCATGCTGACTCTGCTGTAGGCACAATTTCCGCGCCAACAAAACGGTAATCATCATCGCTAAATCCAGCACCATTACCCGCTTGTGCCTCCACGAAAACGCGATGACCGCTTTCTTGTAACACGCGCACACTGGAAGGACTCAACCCAACTCGAAATTCTTGGTCTTTCGATTCCTTGGGAACACCAATTTCCATTGACTGCCTCTGAATTTATTTTTGCTTAAGTTTAGTGTCTCTTAGCCCAGGTTGCCAGTTTGAAATTAAAGATACTTAATGCCCAAAAGGCAAAAGAAAAAGGCAAAGATGCGAAGCATACCTGTAACTACCCATACCAATCTGCAATTCCAAATTTTGTTCTTGACTATTAGCCAAGTGTAACTACAATATATAAAGAAAAATTAATTTTTGTAAACTGAGCGATCGCAATGAATAATTGAAGCTGCAATGCGTTAGCGTTCAATAACAATGCGATTAGCTGAGTCTGAAAAGTCACAAGTCGGAAATAAAAGCGAGTCAAATTTTTGTCTCAATCCAATCCGCAAGCTTTTCCCAATGATTACCTGTCAAAAACTGCTTTATTAAACTTAAACTCGCCCAAAAGAGGTGTGAAAATAATGACTCAACCACAACCTAGCATTAGCCCCAAGTTGGAAGACCCCAAGTTTGGATTTAATGAATATTCAGAACGTTTAAATGGTCGCGCGGCAATGATTGGTTTTCTTCTAATCGTTGTTATCGAATATGTCACCGACAAAGGCGTATTATCGTGGCTCGGTTTGCGCTAAGATTGCCGGAAAGTCGAATCTGAAAGTTGTAATTTAGAATTAGACACTTGAGAACCAGCTGGATGTTTCAGCTGGTTTTGAGGTTCATAAGGTATTCTCATACCAATTCACAAAAATCTTGAAACATATCCAAGCTTTAAAACCCTTGTCAAACCAAGATTTCTTAATTGCTAGCTACCGCTTCACTCTTCGAGAAGGCTTGCGCCTACGCGACAGCGAGTATTGCGAATTGCGAATTGCGTAGCTTTAGCTTCTCGCGGAGCGAGTATTGCGAATTGGTATCAGGGGTATATTGGTACACATCCTGGCTGAAAATGTCAAAATTATAATAGAAGTTGATGCTGATAAAGCTTTGTCTAAAAAGCGATCGCAGGCAATGTATTTCCAGTAGATTTATTCAAGTAAGTTTATTTCCACTTAATTTCCACAAAACTATATAAAGGGCTAAGAAAAACCAACTGTGATGAATGTTGCATTCCCTCGTTTATTGAAATCCGCATACCGTAAAGACCCGATTGTGAGTGTACTAATTACAATGGGGCTTATTGATGCGCTGATTGGTGGATTTGATGATAGTTGGTCTTTATTTGCGTTTGGCTTGGGAACAGCAGGTTTAACGCTATGCTGGCGATTATTCAAAATCCAACAAAATCGACCTTTACAAGAAGTCGAAACGGCTTCACAGCTTTATTTGCCGCCCCGTTCTTCGAGTTCTGCGTTACCAATGTTAAGCATTCAGAAGAAAAAGCCTCCTCAATAGTCTCTGGTGACTAATTTTCGCTTCTTTCTCTCCGGAGGTAAATATGGGAAATATATTTGTATAGTATGTTGCCTGTATTTAATTGAGTGAGAAGTGACGGCGATGGAAAAAAACAAAATAAGGGCTAAGATTTCGGCAAATATTTTCATTCGCTCCTCAATGGTGCTGGCTTGTTTCACAGCCGTTAACCTGTGTGCGATCGCTTTTTCTGGTTTGGCTGTGGTTAAGCCAATGCCGAAAATGGCTGCGGCGACGGGTGAAAGTACAGCTGACACGAAGCCAACTTCCGTACTGAGAAATAGATTTGCCAATCCGCAATTGTTCTACACACTCAAAGGACATTCTGGCGGCATCAAATCTCTGGCTTTTAGTCCTGACGGTTTGACTGTGGCTAGTGGTGGCTCGGAGAATGATGGTTATATTCTGTTGTGGGATGTTGCTAAGGGTCGGAAAAAAGGGATTATTAATAGAGCGCAAAAAACTGCGGTACAGTCATTGCTGATTTCACCAGATGGGGAAAACTTAGTTAGTTGCGGCAGCGATAGCAGTATTAATATTTGGAATCTTAAGGATAATAGTTTTTTACGTTCCTTTGTCAACCACAGCACTAATGTCATGTCCCTGGCTGTGACTCCTGATAGCAAGGTGCTGGTTAGTGGTGGAATTGATGGAATTCGGGTATGGGATTTATTACAACGCCGTCCACTGGCGACTTTGACAAAATACGATAATTTAATTTATACCCTGGCGATTAGCCCTGATGGTCAAATTTTGGCGAGTGGTGATGGTAGCGGCGTGATTAAGTTGTGGAATTTATCTACTGGTAGGGTAATTCGGGGATTTGTGGCGCATTCCAATACAGTTAGCAGTCTCACTTTTACTCGCGATGGTAACACCTTAATTAGCGCCAGTCGCGATCGCACGATCAAACTTTGGAATCTCAACACTGGCAAAATTGAGCGCACCCTGACAGGACATACCGATTGGGTAAATGCGATGACGCTGCATCCTGATGGTGAAATTTTAGCTAGTGCGGGACGCGATGGGGTGAGACTTTGGAATCTAAATACGGGAGAATTAATTACAAGTTTGTATGCACATAGCGATTGGGTAAGTGCGATCGCTTTTAGTCCAGATGGTCAAACTCTGGCTACGGGCGGATTTGATAAGAGGGTATATATCTGGCGGAGTATGTGATGTTGTGTCTGGTTCCAAACTTATGGTTAAGACTGACGCGGGGAAAAGTTAATAATAACTGATTAGCTGGAGTTAATGTAACATCAAAATTCAGTAATTTTACTGTTTTTTTATCCAAACATAAATATCCCCAACCTGTAAAAAAAGTTGGGGACACAAATCAAACTATTGCTTGAATTTTAGTTGAATGAATTTTCAAGTTCTACAGCAAGTAGAGCAAACCAAATAGAATAATCCAAACTACATCCACAAAGTGCCAATATAATTCAGCAGCTTCGATACCAAAATGGTGTTCATTACTGTAATGCTGAGGATTACGCGATCGCCACAAAACTGCTAAAATCGCCAAGACCCCAATTGTGACGTGCAAACCGTGAAATCCTGTCAACACGTAGAATGCACTGGCAAATATATTCGTGGTTAAACCAAATTCGAGGTGAGTATACTCGTAAACTTGACCACATAAAAAGGTGATTCCCATCAATGCCGTGATGGCGAACCAAATTTGCATTCCCTTGACATTATTCTTTTTAATGGCGGTGTCAGCATTGTGAATCACAAAACTGCTGGAAATTAGAATTGCAGTATTAATTCCAGGCAATAAAAGTTCTAATTCTGGAGTTCCCTCAGGTGGGAAAACAGGTAAGGTTGAACGGAATACTAAATAAGCACCGAACAAACCCATAAAAATCATCCCTTCCGCAATCAAGAATAAAACCAACCCAAACATCCGATTGTCTGGATGCTCTTCATGGTGAGCGGTTTCGGCAACGTGATGATGGTTGAGTTCAGTTTGTGCTGAGTCGATTGTTGGACTTTGCATGAAGCTACATTTTAGATAAATTGAAGATTTGCAGTTTTTAGATTTGGTGAAGGATTTGAGATTGAGTTTAAAATCTCAAATCCCAAATCACCCAAAAATTCGGATTCATCAACTAATTTTGCTAAATAAACCCGTTGTTTTGGCACAAAAACTTAATCATGGAGATGGATTACATAGTCAATGACATCAACAAAACTCAACCCGCAGGTGTTAATGTGGGTTCAGACTGAGACGGTGTTGGAGTTTCAGATGTATTGTGAACTCCATATGCGTATGGACCTGTCACCAATACTGGTAAGGGATCAAAATTTTCAATTGCAGGTGGTGAGGTTGTCATCCACTCCAAAGTTAAAGCCTTCCAGGGATTATCACCAGCTTCTTTACCATATAACCAACTCCAAATAGCATTGATGATAAATGGCAAAGTAGAAACGGCGAGAATGTAAGAACCGTAGGTACAAATTTCATTGATGAATGTAAATTGGGGATCGTACTGGGCAATTCTTCGGTTCATTCCCATCAAACCGAGTTTGTGCATCGGTAAGAAGGTCATATTTAAACCCACAACTGTGAGTATGCAGTGAACCCGACCCCAAAATTCGTTGTACATCCTTCCCGTCATCTTCGGGAACCAGTGGTAAATAGCCGCAAAAATACCGAGAACGCTACCACCAAATAATACATAATGCAGGTGAGCGACAACAAAATAGGTATCGTGAACGTGGATATCAAAGGGCACAGCAGCCAACATGACACCACTGATACCACCGATCACAAATGTTCCTAGAAAACCGACTGCAAAGAGCATTGGAGTATTGAGGCTAATTTTTCCACCCCAAATAGTTGCGAGCCATCCAAAAATTTTAATCCCAGTAGGGACGGCAATAATCATGGTGGTAATCATGAAAAACATCCGCAACCAGCCAGGGATGCCACTGGTGAACATGTGATGTGCCCAGACAATCAGTCCCAGAAAACTAATCGCTAAAGAAGAATAAGCGATCGCTTTATAACCAAAAATCGGCTTGCGGGAGTGAATTGGTAATATCTCCGAAATACATCCAAAAAACGGCAGAATCATAATATAAACTGCTGGATGGGAGTAAAACCAAAACATATGCTGGTACACTATCGGATCACCACCACCAGAGGGGTTAAAAAACGCCGTCCCAGCAATTAAATCAAACGACAGCAAAATTAAACCTGCTGCCAATACTGGAGTTGAGATCAAAACTAGTGCTGACGTTGCTAACATTGCCCAACAAAACAGAGGCATATCATGAATGCCCATGCTAGGAACGCGCATTTTCAGGATAGTGGCAAGAAAGTTAATTGCTCCCAAAATCGATGAGGTACCCAGTATCAGGACACTCATAATCCAGATAGCTTCCCCGACTTGACCTGTGACTAAACTTAAAGGTGGGTAGGAAGTCCAACCCGCATCAGGTGCATCTCCTACAGCCAAGCTAGCAATTAACAATACACCTGCTGGGGGAATCATCCAAAAAGCAACAGCATTAAGTTTAGGGAAAGCCATATCCCTTGCCCCAATCATCAAGGGAATCAGGTAATTGGCAAAACCCGCACCCGCAGGCACAATCCACAAAAAAATCATGATTGTGGCATGTAGTGTAAACAAGCTGTTATACACTTCTGGAGTGACAAAATCTACTTCTGGTGTTCGCAACTCGGTACGCACCAATTCAGCCATCACCCCCCCGATACAGTAGAAGATGAAACTGGTGACAATATATTGAATCCCAATGACTTTATGGTCGGTACTAAAGGTGAAGAAATGCCACCATTTTCTCTCACCATGTCCGTGAATTTGTGCTGGAGTCTTGGCTGTTTCTTGAATTGGTGTTTGTGTCATAGAAATTTTTGTGGTTATTTTAGTTATTGGTTATTAGTCACTTTTTACTGCTTATTGGCTTGTGATTGAAAATTCTTAATTACCAACCATTCAGCACTAACTATTAACTATTAACCATTAACAATTACCCAATCATTACTAACTACTTGTGAACTTGATGTAATACTTCCGGTTGAATCCCAATTTCTTGAATGTAGGGGGCAAGAAATTCATCTGTTGATTTGTTAACGGGATTATAAGCAACCGCTTGATTTAAGGTTTCAGCTTGTGCAACTAATTGCTCTTGCATCCACTTGTCATATGCTTCTTGAGGTTCTACAACCACATGAGTTCGCATTGCCCCGTGGTAAGGTCCACATAACTCAGCACAAATCAAAGCATAATCGCCTTCTACTTTTGGAGTGAAACTGAGTCTTGTTTCCCTACCGGGAATTACATCTTGCTTAATCCGAAACTCAGGAACCCAAAATGCATGAATCACATCGCTTCCAGTCATTTTTATTTCGACTTTCTTGCCGATGGGTACGTGTAACTCACCGGAGGAAACCCCCGTTTCTGGATAGCTAAAAATGAAAGCGTATTGGATACCCATGACATTTACCTGCAAATCTGCTGGTTTTGCTGTCTTGTCCGCTTCCATACTATCAGCCTCATTCAATTGGGCAATTTGTTTACCCATTTGATGGCTTTCCATTTGATGTCCCATTTCTGCATGGTCATCTGTTAAAGTTGCAGCGAATGCAATCCCCGATTTATTAACTTTGGGGCTAACTGTTGAGCTAACGTTGGCAACGGGTGCATCATGACCGCCATGGGGACTAAACCCACCAATTTCGTTGTATACGTCAAAGCTATATACAGATATACCAAGAACTATAATTGCTGGAATTGCGGTCCAGAGAATCTCTAATGGTACATTGCCATGGACTGGAGGTCCATCACTGTTATCACCAGCGCGACGACGATACTTAATTATGCTGTATATTAAAATTCCTTGTACTAGCAGGAAAATACCGACAGAAACGGTCATCATTGTGTTGAACAAGCCGTCGATTAAAGAGGCTTCATCAGTGGCAGGTATTGGCAACAAGCCATGATTTTGACCGTACCACAGGCTGACTAGGGTCAGCAGGATGCCAATTAGTAAGGTCCAGATTGAACTTGGAATTTTCACGGGTCAATAAATGTAAACGACATTACTACTTTCGACAGAACTGCTTACTTACTAAGGTAGTCGAGCGTATCAGAGATAGCAGGGAACAAGTTGAATAAATTATTAATTTTTTAGATGTGGATACTGATCTTCAGAAGCGGGGATTGACTAGATATGCCAAGGGATAGATGTGAATTCAACGGAACATTGAGACTACGTTAGCATGGGAGCCGTTACTCCCTAACTAATTAAAAATCTGTAAAGCTTTAGGCTAATAGTCATTACATCAAGTCAAAGTATAACTGAGAGTTGATATCTGTGATGAAATCTATGGGTTAGGGTGAAATAGACGGGATGAAGTGGGGAGCAGGGGCAAAAATTTATCCGTATCTCTACCCCTATTATTTCCCTTTCCCTGATGAAAACGCGACAGACCAAGCAAAAGGTATCTTGAAGATGAGCGGATTTGTTCTACAACAACAGAATACTGAAGCCGAAGCACAGCCAAAGGATAAGATTCGTCGCTTGGTGTGGAAAATGTGTATCGCCACATTGATTTTGATGGCAATCGGTAGCGCTACCCGCGTGATGAATGCTGGACTGGCTTGTCCAGACTGGCCCCTGTGCTATGGTGAACTTATACCAGCCAAGCAGATGAACCTCCAAGTATTTTTGGAATGGTTTCACAGACTTGATGCAGCTCTGATTGGAATTAGCGCGATCGCCCTGGCTTGCATTAGTTTCTGGTATCGCCGTCACTTACCCAACTGGCTGCCTTGGGCTTCTGCCTTTGCTTTATTTCTGATTGTTTTCCAAGGTGTGTTAGGCGGTTTAACTGTTACACAACTGTTACGTTTTGACATCGTGACAGCACACCTGGGAACAGCGTTATTATTCTTTACTACTCTTTTAATTATCGGCACAGCTTTAGCTCCCTACCAAGGAACTGGAACCGCCGGGAAGTTGCCTTGGATTGGCTTTGCAGCAGCCCTTTTTGTTTATGGGCAAAGTTTGTTAGGGGCGATCGTTGGTTCTCGTTGGGCACTTCACCAATGTTTTGCCGGATATCAACTCTGCGGAGTTATGTACAGTCACATCTTGGGACTTGTACCGCCCACGATCGCCACTCTAGCTGTTGTGTTGGTGACTTGGCGAACTCCAGCTTTACACCCGGCTTTGCGCCGTTTAGCAAATATGGCTGGTAGTTTACTAATTCTTCAGATTTTCTTAGGGATCGCCACTTTTAGATTGCACTTACAGGTTGAACCATTAACGGTTTTACATCAAGCAATTGGAGCAACACTGCTGGGAACTTTGATTGTTTTCACGGTTCTCGCACTGCGTGACGTAGCATTAAACAACGAAGTTAGTCTGCATTCTGCTAATACCTTGTTAAATTCAACAAGTTCGCAGACAGCAGAATCAAATTAATAAAAAGGGTTAGGAAGAAAGGGGAACAGGAGAAGCAAGGGGACGAGGAGATGGCAATAAGGGGAGATCAGAAATATTTAACATTTTTACTTTCCCCCCTGTCCCATTCTCCCTGTCTTCGACTTTCCTCATCCCTACATCATTTAATTCCCAATGCCCAAATTATTTTAGATAAAGGAACTAGTGCCAAGATGATTGAGACAAATGTCTCTCGCCACCACCAAAGTTTTCTCCAAGTGGTTCAGAGCTACTACCAACTCACAAAACCGCGAATTATTCCCTTACTACTGATTACCACCGCCGGCAGCATGTGGATTGCTGCTAGGGGACAGGTAGACCCATTACTATTGTTGGTGACTTTAACTGGTGGTACTCTGGCGGCTGCTAGTGCCCAAACAATTAATTGTGTCTACGATCGCGATATTGATTATGATATGGAGCGAACACGCCACCGCCCTTTGCCTTCAGGTAAGGTTCAACCTCGTGATGCTCTAGTTTTCGCCGTTGTTCTCGGTTTGCTTTCGTTTACTCTCTTGTCTGTTTTCGCCAATTTGTTAGCTGCTTTGCTGGCAATGTCTGGCATTGGGTTTTATGTTCTTATTTATACTCATATGCTCAAGCGTCACAGCACCCAAAACATTGTGATTGGTGGTGCTGCTGGTGCAATTCCGGCTTTAGTTGGTTGGGCTGCGGTTACGGGTAGCTTAAGCTGGGCTGCTTGGTTAATTTTTGCGATCGTCTTTGTTTGGACACCTCCCCATTTCTGGGCTTTGGCGTTGATGATTCGGGATGATTACGCAAAAGTTGGGATACCAATGCTACCAGTAATTGCTGGAGCAAAGGCGACAGTCTGGCAAATTTGGTGGTATACCTTAATCACAGTATTTGCAAGCTTTTTGCTGATTTACCCGTTACATGAAAGCGGGTTTTTATATGGCGCGATCGCATTATCTCTGGGTATTGTTTTTATCCATAAAGCATGGCAATTACTACAAAATCCTGAGGATAAACCTACCGCCAAAGGATTGTTTCTTTATTCCATTTCCTACATGATGCTTTTGTGTTTGGGTATGGTGGTTGATAGTTTGCCTATTACCCATAATGCTGTTAGTTTTGCAGTCAATCAATTACATCTACTTGTAGCTTCGCTGTAGGTTGAAAATTGGCTGGAAAATTGAATTTTAACTTAGTTCCTCCGCAGACGCGATCGGGTTTTGCGGGGGAATAGTTTTTTTTGTGATGAGGCTGTGATTTGGAAAATTTATAATTCAATACGGTTCAGTTAAGGTTGTCAGTAATCGATTTGTTGAGAACCAAGACTTGGGGGATTCTCCCCCAAACCCCCTCCAAATAAGAAATACAAAAATTTTTGGGAGCAAGGAATTATAAGCCTTCTTAATTCAAATTGAAACAAAACTCTTAACCCGAACTCAGGTTTTGGTAGTTAATTTATATTCTTAACTGAACCGTATTGATTTATAATTCTTGATAAATTTAAAGTCATAACGGCTTCGTTTTTGTTATGATCGTCATAGGAATCAAAAGGGTTTTGATATGGCACATTTAAATCAACGTCGTTCTGAAAACGTAAACGGGGACTTTTACGTGGATACGACTTGCATTAATTGCGATACTTGCCGTTGGATGGCTCCAAGCGTATTTACTACCAAAGGTGAACAATCTGCTGTTTATCATCAACCGACAAATGCAGTAGAACGACTTGCAGCACTTCAGGCTTTACTATCTTGTCCTACAAGTTCGATTGGTACTGTCGAAAAACCGGAAGATATTAAAATCGCCCAGTCGAGTTTGCCGATCGCAATTGACGATAATGTTTATCATTGCGGTTATCATTCGGAAAAATCCTATGCTGCGGCAAGTTATTTTATTCAAAGACCAGAAGGAAATATATTAATTGATTCACCTCGGTTTACTCCTCCCTTGGTAAAACAGTTGGAACAGCGAGGAGGAGTAGATTATATGTATTTAACCCATCGCGATGATGTTGCTGATCATCAAAAATTTGCCGCACATTTTCACTGTCAGCGTATTCTCCACAGCGATGATATTACTTCTGGAACAGAGAATGTCGAAATTCAATTAACTGGTTCAGATATTTTTGGCTCAGATATTTTTGAACAATCTCCCGATTTACTAATTATTCCCGTTCCCGGACATACCAAGGGACATACAGTTTTACTCTACAAAAATAAATATCTTTTTACAGGTGACCACTTAGCTTGGTCAAAATCACTACAACAATTAATTGCTTTTCGGGATTTCTGCTGGTATTCATTTTCCGAGCAAATTCAATCAATGCGGCGTTTATTAGATTACTCTTTTGAATGGGTATTACCAGGACACGGACGCAGGTATCATGCTGATGCCTTAACGATGGCTCAGGAAATGCAAAAATGCCTAAATTGGATGGAAAATGCATAGCAGAGGCAGTACCAATGAAAAAATTTCGTCGCCAAGCATGAAAAGCGGACACGGAGAGACGGGGACGCGGGGACGCGGGGAATAATAAATGACTAATGACTCTTTCAAGCTAGTTAAAGGCTGATAGCTTTAACTAACAAACAAACTAACTAGCAGTTGCCTTTGACGATGGATGTCGCCACAACATATGTAACTTAGTTGCTGGCATAGTTAAATAAAGCACATCACCAGGGCATAAATAGGTATTAAGTAAATCCCACCCATGTAAGGTTTTATTATTTGTTTCTACATACAACGGCACGAAATCAGCCAACATCGCCGCTTCTTCGATTTTCAAACAACAAAAGGGATGGGCGATCGTAATTAATGTTGCTAAAGCGACCCAGAGACTATCCGCCGTAATCCCATTACCGAGAACACGTCCCCCCAAGGCGGCGGCGGCAAATGCAGGTGCAGCTAGTTCTGCGGGACTGAGGACAGCATCAAAATCAAAGACTTGCTGTGCTATTCGGGCAAAATCCGGGTCTGCATAACGAACAATAATTGGTACTTTTGGGGTGATAGCTTTGGCATTCAAAGCGATTTCGAGATTTGTCGCATCATTGCCACAGACAGCGATGAGGGCTGCCGCCGTTGCTAAATGTGCGGCTTGCAGAGTTGCCGGAAAGCTTGCGTCGCCATTGATGACGGGAATTCCCAAGCTGCGAGCAGTATTCACAAAGCGGTTATTGGGGTCAGGTTCAAGGACAACTACATCATGTCCACTTGTATGCAGATGCTGAACAATTTTTATACCAGTCCCACTTAAACCACAAACCACGTAATGATTTTTAGCAGGAATACGAGCTGCATCTAGAAATTGCCGAAAGCGACTACCGAGAATGAAATCGTTGAGAAGTGCATAGAGTAAACCAATGATTGCTGCCCCTATTAGCATCATGACTACGGTGAATAACTTGACACTGGTTGGAGCATTCTCCACAACCTGATCATTTCCACCTGCCCCCGTAATCATCCCGACAGCAAAATATAAAGCATCAATAATAGAGACAGTATTATTTGTAGAAGTATAGATGAGAGTGGCGATCGCAATAATTAAAAATAGGGCAATTGTCATTCCCACGACAGACTGTGCATGTTCTTGGAACTGACGTAGATTTGTGATTACCTTAAAGAGTTTGATAATTAACGAGCGACGGCTGGAACGCACACGAGGTTTACTACCAACGATAATGCGATCGCCTTCTCGTAGCCTGGTTCTAGAAGTAACCGCCGAGATTAAATCCATATCGCCCTCTACTGGCAGATAATAAATTAACATCCGCGATCGGTTATCCCACAAATCATCAATTTGCCGACCATGCCAAGGGTGCTTATTGTCGATATATTCTTCATGAATGGGCCATGTTTGGTCAAATAACTTAATCTGTCCAATTGCTTTATTCCCAAGTGCTGCAAAGGCAAACACAGGTGCAGCCAAACCAGCCACACTCATACTCATATGCTCAGGCAAAGTTTGATCGAGGCGATCGCCTAAGTTAGTATTAAAAAATCGGTTAATAATGCGAATGCGCGGGTTAAGTACACGAGCCTGCATAGTCACCGACAAGTTTACCGCATCATCAGAAGTGGCAATTACCAAAGTGTGTGCCCACTCAATCCCAGCAGCTTTTAAGGTGCTAGCTGCATGTAAATTACCGATAATTACGTCTCCTGCGGTTTCACCTGGGATAGAACGATTATGAATACCTACCACCAATGCACCTTGTTGACGCAGCAAGCGAAATATCTTATATCCAGTACGCCCTAAGCCACAAACAATTATACGAGGTTTCATATTGGCAGCATTACCAGCAGAGAAGCTGCATTGTTAAATAATTACTATTCTTGCTCGTATATCTTAATTGGAACTGTAGCTAAACCAACGAACAGCAAAAAAGGGTAATTTGCAATTCGTCCTTCGCAATTCACCATATCATCTGATACTGCGGGTAGATACGGACTGGTTTCTGTTGCGCTTCAGCCCATTTCCTAATTAGCCACTCAGTATTCAAGACTACAGAGTCGGAACAAATCTGGAAACTGCACGTCTTGGCTGTCACTTAGCATGATATTTAGTAGATAAAAGTGATTTGGATGAAATCATAGATGATTATGTGATGATTAAGCTAATTAAACTCAACTTCTACAAATATTTATTAGGGTAAATTTTTCTATTTTGGTTATGAGAATAACTGAAATATTTGTAGGTATTTACTAATGCTTATATTAGTCCTAAATTATTTATTTGCTCAGTTGGAGAAGCGATTTAGGGGCTTTCTGTGCTGGAATTGAGAATAATTTTAGCAACATTGAAAATATATCAATTATCTCAGACAAGATTTTTTGGTAAATCAAATATAATTGCTATATCTATCAGAATATTCCCCAAGATAGGCAGAAAAAAACTCGAAAAATATTAGAAACAAACTCTGTAACTTTACGTCAGTAAAAATAACTGGAGATGCAAAAGGAATTGGTTATGAAACGCCTTAACAGTTGGAAATCTGGAACAGCAGCAATGATGGCGATCGCAATTACAACAGGTACAGTTGCGCCAGTATTTATACTTTCGCCAGCAAATGCTCAATATCGAATTGGGCAACCAAGAAATGATGGCTACAATAGCCGCGATATTACCATTAGCAGAGGTGCAAGAATACCTACCAAATATGACAAAGACAAAATTTACCTAGTACCTGGGGAAACAATGAAAGCGACACTAGTCGTTTCTCAAAACCTAGTTGATCGTAATGGTGGAAATGTCTTGATTCCTCGTGATAGTAAAATTAAGGGTGAATTTGTACCTGTAAGAAGACGTGATTCTTGGAACTCGAACAATTCCAGTGACTCTAATGATATCCAAGGGGCACAATTTATTGCTAGAGAAATCGAATTACCCAATGGTGAAACCAAGAGAATCGATGCATCTTCCGATGTTGTTACCCGGACAGAAAAAGTGAAAAAAGGACCACAAACGGGTGAAATTCTCCGTGATGCTGGTTATGGTGCAGCAGCAGGTGCAGTCATTGGACTTTTAACTGGGGACAAAAAAATTGGAGTGGGTGAATTATTAATTGGTGGTGCGGCTGGTAGTATCTACCGTGTAATTAAAGGTGGTAAAGAAGCAGATTTAATTGCTGTTGATACCCAACGTGATTTAACCCTGCGTTTAGATTCGCCATTAACTGTATCTATGGGTCGTAATAATGGCTACTACTACAATTCCAATAATTACAATTACTAGGTTTAACAATATCGGTTAAGCCAATCGACTTGAGATTTTGAAACTGTAACTTTTAAATATCCCCCAAGGCGATGCTCTGAATTGGAGTGTCGCTTTAATTTTAGGTAAACATGAATATCAAATCTAGATAATTCAGCCACCATTAATTGTCTTCGTGTCAACCTACACAATAAGTGGTTAAACTCCATCCCTAGGTATATCCCGTATTTTGCAGCAGGAGTACGTAAGGATTATATTACCGTTAATTAATCTCTGCGTACATCTATGGTTGTTTTCATTCTCCACTCTGGCTTATTCTTCTGTAAGCTTCTCTGAGTAAAAAATATCCAATTTTAAATTTTACTGGCAACAATTTTATTTATACTGCGTCATTGGATACATCAGGCTCAGAAAACGACTCTTATCTCATCGCTGTAGCTAAACCAAACTAATTAGTTTACTTTCATTAGATATTGGTGATTAGTAAAAGCGAACAAAAGAAATTCGAGCATATACCAAATCCGAATTAATCACTTATCTCTTTAGATAAATGCAACTATTAATCTTGTTGCATATCTATGTCGCGATCAGTGATGGAAATTTTAATATGTTTATAGCAAGATGGATTTGGAAAAGACTGGCAAATGGAGGCTATTAACAAATATCAATGAGCTAGTTTTAATAGCAAAAAACAATAGCAAAAAACATTTGCATACATCTTAAAAACTGGAACAAGAGATTCCTAAAAAAGTCAAAACAACTAACAGAAAACAAAGAACTGAAGGGGAGAATTCAAACAATGGCTGTTACAAAACGTTGGCAATCTGGCTTGGCTGCATTCATGGCTATGGGAATCACCGCAGGTACTGTTGCACCTATGGTTGCACCTGCGCCATCGTTTGCTCAAACAGCAACTTCGTTTTCTGATGTGCAATCCAACTATTGGGCTGCACAATTCATTCAATCACTTGCACAACGCGGTGTCATCGCTGGATTTCCTGATGGCTCGTTTCGTCCTGATGAACAAGTTACCCGCGCTCAATTTGCGGCAATGGTTAATAAAGCCTTCCAAAAAAACCAAATCCGCCAAGGAACTCGTTTTGTAGATGTCAATAGCAGTTATTGGGCTGCGAGCGCGATTCAACAAGCTTATACTACAGGTTTCCTATCTGGATATCCCGGAAACCGTTTTGAACCTAACCAAGCGATTCCTCGTGAACAAGTATTGGTTTCCTTGGCAAATGGGTTGGAATATAGCGCTCAAAACAATGTAGAAAGCACACTGCAATATTTTAACGATTCTAACAATATCTCCGGTTATGCGCGATCGCCTATTGCCGCAGCAACCGAAAATCGCATTGTAGTCAACTATCCCAATCTCAAATTCCTCAACCCTAATAGAACTGCAACCCGCGCCCAAGTTGCTGCATTTATCTATCAAGCATTAGTTAGTAGCAATCAAGCTGCTGCAATCAACTCACCATTCATCGTTGCCCTCAATGCTGACGAGCAAACCCCGGTAGCAATCGTCATTCCTCAAGGAACTGCTATCCCTGTAAAATATGACAAAGCCGAAAAAATTGTTGTCACCAAAGATGAAACCGCACCTTTGACATTGACAGTCTCGCAAAATGTCGTCACCGAAAGGGGTCAAGTAATTATTCCCGCAGGTAGTCAAGTTGTCGGACAATTGAAGCCAGTCAAAGGTGAAAAAGGCTCGCAGTTTGTTGCAGACAAGCTGATATTAACTAACGGACAAGAATACGCAATTAATGCTCAATCTGAGCCGATTACCAAAATCGAAACCATCCAAAAAGGTAGCCGTTTAAGTTCTGCGTTAAAAAGTGCTGTATATGGAGCAGGTGCAGCCGCAGCAGTATCAGTAGTTACAGGTGATAGAGCGATCGCCACTGAGGAAGTTCTCGGTGGTGCTGCTATCGGTGGTTTGATTGGTGCTTTCTTCGGCAAGAAGAGTGTAGATTTGATTGTAATTGACCCCGACACCGATTTACAAATGACTATCGGGCAAAATTTACAAATTTCCTTGAAATAGTTAGTAGTTGATGTCGCTGGTTTAATTAAATATAAAACTTGAAGAGAGTGTAGTGCGGTGTCCTACACTCTCTTGATTCGTTTTGATTGTCACCATACAACTAGTTATCAATAATAATTAATCACAAATGGGCAACCAAATAATAAAGGTAGTTCCTGGAGTGGCTGGGTTTTTAATAATTGAGTTTAAGGCGGGGCTAAAGACTTGAATTTCACCCTGCATTTCTTCTATTAACTGCTTGGCGATTGCTAAACCTAAACCTGTTCCGGGAATTTCTGTTTGTGCTTGGACTCCCCGGTAATGTCTCTCGCCAATATGCTCTAAATCTTGCTGAGGAATACCGCAACCAGTATCACTAATTGAGATTCCTTGCATTCTGAGTTGTTTTTGATTTTGTTCTCGGTTCTTTTCTTGTCCCGCTTGTACTAATATTGCCCCTTGGGCGGGAGTATATTTCAAGGCATTGTCAATAATATTATTGAAAACTTCACGTAATGCTTTTGTATTTGCTTTAATTTTCGGTAAATTAGCAGGAATTTCGGTGACTAATTCCAAGTTTCTTTCTTGAGCGATCGCACTTGCGGAGTCTAACAAAGGTTTCAATATATCCGCAATGTTACATTCGCTAACTGTCTCATTGGAACCTGGTAATAGTAATGCGGGTTTTGGCTGTTTTTGCTGTGAGATATCAACGACCAATTGATTCTGTATTTGATTATTTACTGGTAGTAACCCCGCCAAATCTCGATCTGTTAAGTCAATTACTTCCTCGAATTTTTGCAATAATTCTTGCAAGCGATCGCTCTCTCTGACGATTGACTCAGCCGCATCCCGGTTCCTGTCTCCTGGTTGCAACCTTTTCATTAATAGCTTCCCAAAGGTTCGTAGTGCTGTGAGTGGATTACGAAACTGATGTAACAAGTTATCAAGCAAATCCTGCTGCTTTTCCTGTAAAATCTGCGAGGAATGTAACTGCTGGCGTAACCATACCTGTTTTCGATCCAAAATACAGGCGAGTGTGATAGTTTGTACAACTCGTTTAATTTCGCTCAATTCGCGATCGTTCCAATTCCGATGATTGCGAGTCGTTACCAATACACCCATCATCATATCTTCATGAATCAGGGGTAAAACTACCCTATTCTCCCTGGGAAATGCTTCACGAACGCCATTTAATAACAATTCATTTTGCAAATCTGGTATTTCTTGATTGGGTAAGCCTGCTGAAAAACTGGTATTACTGTCAACAAATTCTCTTGATGCTTCCAGATAATTCTCTCCCCCTGTCAGCAATCTTTGACTTCTTGGAAAAGATAAGGGGTTTTTATTTTCTTCACTATTTTCTTCCAACCAATCTGGATATCCAGTCTCCATTGTCACCCAGTCAATCGAATGCATTTGCCCCAACACAGAGTTTTCTGGATAAACAACTACAGGAACTAACTTTGCCTCTTTTGTCGGCGACTGAACTAATTCCTGCGTTAAGTATAAAACACTCAAAGATGCTCCCAGCCCTTGGGCTAACAGCGCCATTTGCTCTCTAGCTAGAGCAACAAACTCCGAACTGGCAGACATTGACATTTTTAGCTTCTGCTCAATAAATTACCGATTATAAGTAAAACACCCAAGGATAAACTTTTTCTTTTTAACAAATATTAACAAAATCTTTTAAATTATTCTTTGTTCCCCATTAATATATATTGTATCGCTTTTGATTTATCTACCTTTAAAGTTATCGCTTTAGTTGTATCAATACTTTAAAAGCAGTTGATTTTTTAGACCAGAACTTTTATAATGACGACGGATTTTGTAGCTATAACTACAAACTGTCGCTTGAAAGAGGAGGAATTTAGCTTGGCAAGGAGACGCAAGCGGAAGAGCCGTCGTCGCCAGGAAGGACGGCGAATTCTAGAGCACGTGCCTCAGTTTAGTATAGAGAGTGGCGAAGATAAACCTGTAACGGCAGCAAGAAAATTTATTCAATCCGAAGGTATAGCGCCACCCGCATTGCTACTCGTGAAGCGGAATGAGCATACAACAGACCGATATTTTTGGGCTGAAAAAGGTCTGTTCGGTGCTCAATATGTTGAGGAAAATCACTTTTTGTTTCCCAGTTTGAGAACTTTGGAGCCTTCGCCAGGACAGGAGGTACTTGCTTTAGCGGCTCGGTAAACTAATCGATATCGGTAAACTGGATCAACCTTCTGAGAGTTTTTTCGCTCCTTGAGAATAATTAACTGGCAAAAAGGTGACTTTTATTCAAAAATTCATTTTTTCTTAATGATGTAGCTTGATTGCCAGCAATGCTCCGTAAGGGGCATTCTAAGACTAAGTTTAGGACTAAGGTAAATCGAGGAAAAATAGTCAACTTAACTTGAATAAATTGAAATTGAAAAAGTTGAATTGACTTAATCAATTAGCCGCAGTTGTGACTGACTCGGACAATGGGATTGCTTGAGCAAGAAAGTTATACGAGTCTATTGCAATCTGAGAAAGAGTTTTATTAAGTATAGTCATACACTCTTTCAAATAAACAGCTTTTCTCCACGACAATTGTCGTGGAGATTAGTGGTAATTAGCAAAGTTGCTTCCTCAACCTTTCGCATTAATTCACGATTCAGTAACGAAAGCTCCTTGCCTAACTCAATAACAATTTTGGATAGCAGCAGTCATTAAGCAATTTTTAATTGTAGTGCTTGCTGTAACTCATTGAGTTCGTCGCGATGGGCAACTACAGTTATACAACTTGAGAAATCTGGATTGCTGGCGGAGGATTCCACCTTCAAAACAACTTTCTCAAGTCTTCCAGCTTTTTTCCAATAGAATAATCCACTTAAAGGAGACAGAAGCAGCAACCCTAAAGAAGCAAAACCAAAGTTTGGTAAAAGTTGCGACAAAACCAAGGCAAGACATAGACAGCCGACAAATGCTAGCAGCGTTAAAAACGCTGCCAAAAATAAGCTAGGTCGGACAAACCCTTCAAATGTGACTTGGTTTTGTTCGGGGTCTACCTCTGCCACTCGGTAGTACCGTGATTGGAAGTATTCTTTTATCAGAGGTAAAAGAATAGTTTCCTCCTGAGTTGAAACAAGCTGTGCTTTTTCAGTGCGGTCTTTAGTCGAGGCTCGTATAAAAAAAACTTGCCCAACAATTAACAGCAAAGTTAGCAACAACGTAGATGGCAGAACAGCATTATCCATAACAAGCGGTTACTCACCGGAGGCAATTGGTTCATTACTAATTATTAGTGAATTTGACCTCCCCTTGATGTACTCTTGCCATAAATCAGCTAATTCTCTCGATTGCCTGTGCCATTCGGGGGAGACTTGGTACATGCGTCGAGGACGACCTCGCCCTTCGAGCTTCTTCCAATACCCAGTAATTGCCTTTTCGTCTTCGAGGAATTTAATCGCACTATAAAGCACGGTATCCGAAAGTCGATAGGTTGGGTATTCTTGCTCCAGTTTTTGGATCAACTCGGTACCGTAAGATTCTCCCTCTCGCAAAACCGACAAAATGTAACAAACTGCTAGTTCTTGGCACAGGTAAGTTGGCGGAGGATTCTCAAAGAACTGATATATATCCTCAAGTTTCATGGTTTGTGAATGGCTAAAAGAATGCCTGGGGGTTTAGCGAGCTTAAAATCTCTGTAGCCAGTATATAGTGCTACCCCCTAGATTGGTAAGTATATAACGCTACTTAGGCTGTAATGCCACAGCGCAAATAATATACATTCTCTCACGCTGACTAACCGTGAGATGGGAGCGTAAACCGTTAAGACACAGTATATTGTGCCTTTTTCTCGACCTTGCATGTGGTGTGGTGAGGAGCGGATTGATAACAGCGAATGTTGTTATCAGTGTGTCAAGTGATGCCAGGTGAGTTTGGTTTGCTTAAGCATAAAATGCCACCCAAGTTATTTTAAAGGTAAAATGCGATATTTTTTGTAAAACTTAATAAACACTTTCTAGGGTAGTAATTACCGAAAGTAATGGGAAGGGGAAATGGAGGACGTGGGGATAGAGGAATAAAATGATTTTTACCTCTCTGTATCTTTGGTAATGCCCTATTCCTGATTGGATTTGTGTGCAAAGGATTGAGGGGTAGGTAGAGAAGTGCGATAGTTAAGTTAAATAAATGCGACAAGCTGAAATACAACGAGCGTTGAAGCTGATTAGAATTGAAGGTTGAGTTATGTCAGAAACATCCGAATCGCAACTGCGAGCGATCGCCAAACTTTTTCGTCTCACTGGTTGGATTACCTTTTGGTCACAGTTAGTTTTAGGCTTGGTGTCGGGAGGGATTTTATTGTTTGCAAGTTTCAGCGCGTCTTCTAGGACTGCTGGGATAGGAAATAATCCTGGGGCTGGACTGGGTATATTTTTTGCAATTAGCGGATTGGTTGCCTTAGGAATAGGTCTTTTTATTTCTTTCCGTTACGTTCGTATTGGTAGACAACTGGATTCTGCAAATCCGAGTAATCGTCCTCGCAAATTAGAAACAGTCCAAGTTGTGCGTTTAGGGTTGCTTGTACATTTGGTGGGGATATTATTAACACTAATAGGGGCACAGGCGATTGTGGGGATTTTGTTAACTAAATCGCTGACAGTCTCGCAAATTATTCCCGGTACGATCACCCAAGTTGACCCCAGTCGCATCATTCAGCCACTCGATATTTTTGTCGTTCAAGCGAATACCAATACGGTTTCGGCACATTTTGCCGGACTTGTGGGTTCTATTTGGTTGCTAAATCGCATTACTAAGTAGAAATTAGGGAATAACGAGGATAGGGTAAGCTTCTGTAGGTATTCCCAATCACAAATTATGGATTAAGACAAATTTATTGATGCTGGCGAAAGCAAGTATCAGTTAATATACTTATTCATCTGATGAGACCTGATGAGCGATCGCATGATTCATCAAAAAATTAATCTCAAGATTAATCCCAAGATTAATAGAAGATTAAGCTTAATCATGGCTTTATGGGCTTGATAATTATAAATTTGCCTAAATAAATTTGCCTAAAAATACTGCTAGGGTAAAATTTTGGCACTTTGCGTCCACTACCAACGACAATAGGCGAAAATCAATCATCTGGGCATTGCTTGTATGCTGTATGCTGGTGTGTTGACAGAATATATTAACTAGAAATAAGAGCAGAATTTTTGTGTTAGATATCAAGCAAATACGGGAAAATCCAGAGTTAGTACAACAACGCTTGACGAGTCGCGGTGACAAGTACGATCTTCAACCGATATTGGCATTAAATCAAAAACAACGCGAACTGGAAGCAACGCGAAATCAACTTCAAGCCCGTGGGAATGAAATTGCTAGCCAGATTCCCCAAAAAATCAAAGCTGGTGCCGATCCAAAAAGTGTGGAAATTGAAGCTTTGCGCGATGAAGGGAAAGCGATGAAGGCGAAAATTAGTGAACTAGAACCGCAGGAGAAGGAATTAAAAGAGCAAATTCAAGAACTTGTCCTAGCGCTGCCAAATTTACCCAGTGAATCTACACCCTTGGGTAGAGGTGAAGAAGAAAATGTAGAAATTCGTAAATGGGGTGATGAGTATATTCCCCAAAATGCAGGCATTATTCCTCACTGGGAAATTGCTGAGAAAATGGGTATTCTCAACGTCGAACGTGCAGTCAAAGTCGCCCAGAGTCGCTTTATTACTCTGATTGGTGCAGGTGCAGCGTTGGAGCGAGCATTGATACAATTTATGCTCAATACTCAAATTGCGGCTGGTTATGTGGAAGTAATTCCACCAATTTTGGTAAATACCGACTCGCTCACAGCCACGGGACAATTACCCAAGTTTGCTGAGGAAAGCTTTAAATGTGCGGCGGATGATTTGTGGTTGATTCCGACTGCGGAAGTCCCTGTGACGAACCTATATCGGGGTGAAATCCTGTCGGCAGAGGATTTACCGATTTATCATTGTGCCTATACTCCTTGTTTTCGTCGCGAAGCTGGCAGCTACGGACGGGATATGCGAGGTTTAATTCGCTTGCATCAATTTAATAAGGTGGAATTGGTAAAATTCGTTCACCCCAATTCTTCGTTTGAGGAGCTGGAGAAATTAGTCGGTAATGCCGAAGCGATTCTACAAGCGTTGAAATTGCCCTATCGAGTTATCGAGTTGTGTACGGGTGATTTGGGCTTTGGTTCGACAAAAACCTATGATTTAGAAGTTTGGCTGCCATCTTCTGGTAAATATCGGGAAATTTCTAGTTGTTCTAATTGTGGTGATTTCCAAGCACGTCGTGCAGATATTCGCTTTAAGGAATCAGGGAAGAAGGGGACACAGTTTGTTCATACTTTGAATGGTTCAGGTTTGGCTATTGGTAGAACAATGGCGGCTGTGTTGGAGAATTATCAACAAGCTGACGGTACTATTCGCATTCCGGAAGTGTTGCAACCGTTTATGGGACGGGAGGTATTGTAGGGGAGATGGGGAGATGGGGAGATGGGGAGACTGATGTTGATATCACTCCACCTGTTGCGGATTACCCAATACCGAAATAATACATTTTGGGGAGGATTGAGTCAGATACACGCTTTAGAATGGATAAGTGTAGCTGAATGTTAATTAAAATTAATCTATGTCATTTTTAGCGGCGATCGCAGTTTTAGCTGTTTTAATCCTAGTTCACGAACTGGGTCATTTTATTGCAGCAAGGTCACAAGGTATTCATGTTAATCGCTTTTCCCTCGGTTTTGGTCCGGTACTGTGGAAATATCAGGGTTCGGAAACTGAGTATGCTGTGCGAGCCTTTCCATTGGGGGGGTTTGTAGGTTTTCCTGATGATGATCCCGACAGCGATATTCCTGCCGATGACCCGAATTTACTGCGTAATCGTCCCATTTTAGATCGGGCGATCGTCATTAGTGCTGGTGTCATTGCCAATTTAATTTTTGCTTACCTATTACTAGTTTTACAACTTGGTATTATTGGTATTCCGGAAGGACTTCAGTATCAGCCAGGTACAGTTGTTCAACCCGCTAGCGAAAAATCGATTGCTTATGCCGCAGGAATTAGAGACAACGATATTGTTCTTGCCGTCAATAACAAACAAATTCCCGCATCTCCAGATTCGCTGTCGATATTGAGGGAAGAAATTCAAAATAATCCTAACCAAGAAATTGCATTACAAATTCAACGACAAGAACAGAGACTGAATCTCAAATTAACCCCTGAACCTGGTAAAGATGGCAAAGGTGCGATCGGGATTAGATTATCACCCAATGGCAAACCCGTTTACCGTCGTTCTCAAAATATTTCTGAGATTTTTGGTGTCGCTGCCAATAAATTCCAGCAAATCGTTGTTGGGACTGTTGGTGGTTTTGGGCAGCTAATTACTAATTTTGGCGAAACTGCTGGACAAGTCGCGGGTCCTGTGAAAATCGTCAAAATTGGTGCTAGCATTGCTCAAAACGACACGGGTAATCTATTCTTTTTTGGGGCATTGATTAGCATTAACCTGGCAATTATTAATATTTTGCCCCTACCTGCTTTGGATGGCGGGCAATTGGCATTTTTGTTAATCGAAGGTTTGCGCGGTAAACCCTTACCTAACCGCATCCAAGAGGGTGTAATGCAAACAGGTTTAATGTTACTTTTGGGATTAGGTATTTTTCTAATCGTCAAAGAAGCATTGTTTCAATAACCTGTGGGAATCTGTTAGTTGAGTCAGGCATCGAAGTGAGTATTACCCCGACAAGTTCATTAAAAAGACCATCTAAAAGGTCATCTAAAAAACAACGGGCGCTGGAAATTCTTGTGCGTCTGCAACGTCTTTATCCCGATGCTACTTGCTCGTTAAACTATTCCACAACGGTTCAACTGCTAGTAGCAACAATTCTTTCTGCTCAGTGTACAGATGAGCGAGTTAATAAAGTGACATCAGTATTATTTGCTCGCTTTCCTGATGCCGCCAGTCTGGCAAATGCAGATTTGGGGGAAATCGAAGAATTGGTACGGACAACGGGTTTTTATCGCAACAAGGCTAAAAATATCCAAGGTGCTTGTCGGATGATTATGAAGGACTTTGGCGGGCAAGTACCAAATCGGATGGATGATTTATTGAAGCTGCCAGGGGTTGCCAGGAAAACAGCAAATGTTGTCCTAGCACATGCCTTTGGCATTAATGCTGGGGTAACAGTTGATACTCATGTGAAGCGGTTGACTAATCGTTTAGGCTTGACAGAACATGATGATCCGATTCGGATCGAACGTGATTTAATGAAATTATTGCCACAGCCAGATTGGGAAAATTGGTCAATTCGTCTGATTTATCATGGTCGGGCGGTTTGTAAAGCCAGAAATCCCGCTTGCGATCGCTGCGAGTTAGCTGATTTGTGTCCATCTAATGGTAAGGGATAGGATTACCCAATTTTCATAACCATTAACCACTAATTATTAACCCTTGATATAGAATAGGGAATGCTGTCTAAAATTTAGTTTACGGACTGTAATGGCAAAGAAGAGTATGATTGAGCGCGAGAAGAAACGCGCCAAAATGGTAGAAAAGTACGCTGATAAACGCGAAGCTTTACTGGAAGAGTTTAGAATTGCTGATAATCCGTTGAAAAAGTTTGAAATTCATCGGAAAATCCAGCAATTACCTCGCAACAGCGCCCCAGTTCGCAAACACAATCGCTGTTGGGTAACTGGTCGTCCGAGAGGTTATTATCGCGACTTTGGTCTTTCTCGCAACGTTTTGCGCGAGTGGGCACACGAAGGTTTACTACCTGGGGTTGTGAAGTCTAGCTGGTAGTTATTGGTTATTGGTTATTAGGTATTAGGTATTAGTCATTGGTTAGTTGGTTATAGTTCTATCTAGCAGAAGACAAACGACAAAAGACCGATGCCCAATGACCAATGACAAAGTTAGGGTTGCTGAATAAGTGATGATGGTGGCTGATGTGGATGATGATTATGTACACAAATTCCCAAATCATCCCGTAATTAGGCATCCCCCAAACTTTATTGTCCGCAACACCTATTGTCTATACCGAGACTTTCGAGGAGAATATCGCTAACAGCATTAGCGATCGCAAATTCTCCATAAAAGCTTTTGGAAAAGTCGAATGCTTGCATTTCCGTCACAATCGCTAATACCAGCGAACCTAGGTCATTTTCCCCCTCCATTCGCTGACGTACAAATATTTGAGCTGCACGTTCGGCGATTTTTTGATTGACGGCTTCCGGTATAAATTGCTCGTCAAGCCATTTATGTAAATTTTTTTGCAGCCAAGTTCCTTCCTGTTCGGGGTTTTCTGGAGGGAGTAGTGTAATAGCTGGGATTGGTTCTGTCATAGTTTTGTTGATTAATGATTAGGATATAGGGCATCGGGCACTAGATGAGTAATACTTTATAATTGGCGCTTAGTTGTAAATACGTAGTCAGTAATAATTTCTTGGTAGAAGTCATACAAGTATTATCCAATTATCCACTGCATACTACCCATTGCCCATCGCCAATTTTTGATTATGGAATATGATGTTGCTACTCTAATTCAAGGCTATGCCCAAGGCTATTTTCTCATGGCTGATGAACACGATCGCCTGGGTTGGTACGGAAGTCGCGATCGAACTTTGATACCTCTAGATGAGCGTTTTCGCTATCCGAAATCGTTACGAAGGGTTTTGAACCAAGGACGCTTTGATGTGGCTATTAACCGCGATTTTCAAGCTGTGGTAGAGGGTTGTGCGAATCGTGAGACAACTTGGATTTCGGACGAGTTAAAGGATATTTATGGGAAATTATACAAGGCAGGTTGGGCTTATAGTTTTGAAACCTGGCAAGGTGACGAACTCGCTGGTGGTATTTTAGGGATTGCGATCGCTGGTATATTTATTGGTGAGTCGATGTTTTTTCGGATTCCTGATGGCTCTAAAGTCGCAATGGTGAAGTTAGTAGAACACTTGCAGGAACGTGGTTTTGTGTTATTCGATGCCCAAATGATGAATCCGCACTTAGAAAGATTTGGCGCATATCGAGTAAAAAATAAAGAGTATCAAGATTTACTGGAAAAGGCTTTAAAAGCCGAGTGTGCAATGGATTAGAGATTTTCGGGAAGGGGAAAGACAAATTCCTCATCTCAATTATCAACACCCTTTAAATATGATTAAAGTTCCCAAAACCTGATAATCTACAACCTATAGTTAAAACCAAAAGGTTTCTACTTTTTTGAAATTAAGCATGTGACATTTAAACATGGCTCAAGATTATCGCCGCGCCAAACTCAGGGGTAAATCCTTTAAGGGACAAAATTTAGCGGGTGCTGACTTCTCCTACTCGGATATTCGAGGTGCGGATTTCACTGATGCAAATCTTAAGGATGCAAACTTCAGTCATGCGAAAGCGGGATTGCAACGTCGTTGGGCTATTGTTTTAGTCATATTTGCCTTGTTGCTGTCGGCTTTATCTGGATTGCTTTCAGCAATCGGCGGTTCGCTGGTAGGAATTTTACTGTTAGATAGCAACCGCGAAAATCTTTATGTTGGTATT
The DNA here is from genome assembly GCF_034931845.1 of Calothrix sp. UHCC 0171. Taxonomy (NCBI): domain Bacteria; kingdom Bacillati; phylum Cyanobacteriota; class Cyanophyceae; order Nostocales; family Calotrichaceae; genus Calothrix; species Calothrix sp. UHCC 0171. Next base: position 167,516 of record NZ_JAYGHN010000004.1, on the reverse strand, counting down.
GTTAGTGTTGCTGTTTTAGCAATCTTCTTTTTAATTACTATTTATCGAGGTGTCAGTGCTGCTTTTGGCTTTATGGCTTTGTCAGTTACTTGTGCCGGTGTGGCTGCTGTGGGCTGGGCGGGAATTGTGGCAGTTACGTGGGCTGGAGGTACTGCAAATGCAGGAGCGATGGAGTTAGCGCAGGTTGTGGCAGTTATTGTGACTGGTGCTGTGGCGGTATTGGCAACTATTCTAGGTACTGTGGTAATTGCCGGAACAGTGGTACTTGCTGGAGCAATAGCTGGTTTATTGGCGGTAACGGTGACAATTTCTACTGGAGCTTTAGTATCTGGTGTTGTTGCGGTAATGGCTGCTAGGGTAAATTCAATTGCCGGAGGTATTGCAGTCGCAATTGCAATTTCTGTAATTCTGCTCTCGGCTTATGTTGGCTGTCGTGCTTTTTTTGAAGACGAAAAACAAACGGTGATTCGCGATTTAGCTCTATCTCTGGTTACTCGCTATGGAACTAAGTTTCAAGGCAGCGATTTAAGTGATGCTGATTTTACCCGTGCCAAGTTAAAAAATACGAATTTGCTCAGGGCTAATTTAACCCGCACTAATTGGTTTGAAGTTTCTAAGTTAAATGTGGCGATGATTGGCACATCTTACCTGAGTAATAGCCAAATTAGAAAATTACTACTCACTAAAGAGTCACCAAACAAAAATTTAGATGGTTGGGATTTACAGGGTTTAAATTTGCGTGGTGCTAATTTTGCTGATGCCAGCTTGATTGGCACAAAATTAAATCATGCGAACTTGCAAAATGCTAACCTGGCTAGGGTTAATTTTATGCGATCGCAAGTCGATGGTACAGACTTTCGCAGCGCAACTCTCACTGGTGCCTTCATCGAAAATTGGGGAATTACACCCGAAACCAATCTTGATGGTGTCAATTGCGATTATATTTTTATGCGTGTTCCCACGAAAGACAACCCTAATCCTCGACGCTTACCTGGAAATTGGGAAGAAACATTTCAAGAAGGAGAATTTACCCAGTTTTTCAGCCCATTATCTCAAGTATCACCAGGCTAAAACCTTGATTCAAACTGTGAAACGAGCTTAGAAAAAATACTGGAATTAACAGCATCTTTCCTCCTAAGCTCGTCTAAACTATTTAATTCCTAAATCTTTCAGCTATAAAACTATGAAGCTATTTAGTTGTAATTAATCCCAATCCGTAATATTCAATGCACCTTCACCACCAACACCAATTGCAGTATGTTCAATACTAGCAGCCTCAATATTTAAATCGTTCATTGATGCTTGATAGACATTAGAATTGTGAATCGTGGCGTTGCTAAAATTGACTCCGTCCAAGTCTGCTTGTTTTAAATTAACATTTGTAACAAATGCAGAACTAAGGTTTGCATTTTCCAAGTTAGCACCCGTCAAATCTGCGCCTTCAAGGTTAGCGTTGCTAAGGTTGGCACCTTTAAGATTGGCTCCGCGCAAGTCTACACCGATTAAGTGGGCACCATTTAAATCCACACCAGCTAAATTACAGTTCATGCATTCACGAGTTTGCAAAAGTTGTTGCAACTGTGGATTTTGAACTGAATTTTGAGCGTTAACTACGCTAGCAAAAAATAGGGGAGTTGCTAGGGTTAGAGCCGCGAATAGTTTCATCATCATAAAAGCCCCTTTGGTCAGCAGATTGATTCGATATTTTCCTCACAATCTTATTATTACACCTATTTGTTATTTGGTCATTAGTTCAGTCGATAAAGTGTCTATTATTTATTTACTAGGAAAATTATAATGTTTGTTGTTTATTTCCCAAATCACTATGGAATAAGCATTACAGACTTATTTACGCCTAAAAAATAATCGATATTTACTAGAATTTAAGAGATTTCTAAACGTTTGTAACAATCAAAATTAATAATGTCCAGAATTGTTGTATATTCTTTACAATATGGCTTTAAGTACTTTTACTATTATGAAGAATAATTTTATAAAGAAAAATAATATAGAAGTAAGGACACACAATCAAAGCTTGTGACTTCCAATCAGAATGTAATGTTGATGTTGCAGATTTGCTCTGGAAATTTCTCCCCTCAAAGTCAGAAAAATGGTGAGAGAAGCAGCTTTATTGAAGCATCCAAAAGTAAACACAATAGATGATGAAAACTTTTGTCTTTCTTTATATTTCTGCCTATGATTAAGGGAAATCAACGAGTTATACAAAATACCCAAGCGATATATTGGCTCCTGACACTGAGAGAAGCAATTTATTTCGATACTTGCTGCACCTAATTTGAAGCAGTAAATATAAAAGATATACAACTGTTTAATTTTAAGAGGGAAACAAACTTATTTAGGTGATTTGCCAAAAAGAAATTACCCGTTTTGTTGTTAGTGTAGCGGGCAAGATGCCCGCACTACAAAAATGTTCGGTACATTATTTCCTGGAAATCTCCTTAAGGGATAGTCTCTTCCAAGGAGTATAAACTTCACCTACCCAAAAGCCATCATATTCTCTGTATTTAAGCTCTCTACCGAATCTATGCTTTGAGCGAGGACTCCTGTATTTAAATCGAATATTATATTCATCTGGTTGAAGATTCCGAAAGCTATAGATTGCACCATAATCTGCGTAAGCTCTTAAGTGAACACCATAATTTATATAATGAGTTAACTCTGCACGAATATATAAGTCAACACTTTGTCCTGGCGCAATAAACTCAATATCAGACTCTTTTACGGGTACGGTCATATTTCTTCCAGCATCTACTGCTAGTATATTTCTATTATGATCGGATAATTCAGGTACAAAGAGCGGTAAATGAAATCGATAAGACTTATCGGATTTATTTGTAATACGAAATCCAAGTTTAATTCCAATTTCTTCGCCATTTTCGGGAAGTTGATACTCCGGCTCTGATAATAAAGTTTCAAAACAAATTTCATCAACTTCAAGGGCATTATTTTTATCACAAGATGTCATATTGTATATCTCCTCAGAAACTAATTTTTATCTATAGTTAATTCTTGCGGTATATTATTTAGGTTATGTAATTTAGATATAGTTTAGCTTAGATTCAAAACCAATTAATTATTAGCTATTCATATCTCATGAGTAACATGGAAATACGTGGTATTTGGCTCACCACAACTGATAGTAATGTACTCTCCTCACAAACACAAATCACTGAAGCAATGGAATTTCTGGCGGAAACAGGCTTTAATGTGGTTTTCCCCGTTGTTTGGAACAAAGCAGCAACGCAATACCCGAGTCAAGTTATGCGTCAGCAATTTGGTATCGAAATTAACCAGCAATTTATCGGACGTGATCCGTTAGCAGAAGTCGTGGAAGCAGCCCACGAAGTTGGATTGAAAGTAATACCTTGGTTTGAATATGGTTTTGCTAGTTCCTATAATTTAAACGGCGGCATGTTATTAGCGAAAAAACCTGAATGGATAGCACGAGATATTCAGGGAAATTTATTGAAAAAAAATGGCTTTGAATGGATGAATGCACTTGATGCACAAGTACAAGAATTCATGTCCGACTTAATATTAGAAGTCGTTAATAATTATGATGTTGATGGGATTCAAGGAGACGATCGCTTACCAGCATTTCCGAGTGAAGGGGGTTATGATCAAGGTACAAGAGAACGCTATCGTCGTCAGTTTGGTAAAAACCCACCAATCAACTCAAAAAATAAACAATGGTTGCAATGGCGCGCGGATATTTTAACTAAATTTTGGGCAAAGCTTTATCACCAAATCAAAGCCATAAATCCCAATATAGTTGTTTGTATATCTCCTAATATCCATGATTGGGCATATCAAGAATATCTGCAAGATTCTCCAACTTGGTTAAAACAGGGAATAGTTGATATGATTAATCCCCAAATTTATCGACGTGATTTCAAAAGCTACAAAAAGATTATTCTTAAACTAGTTGCAGAGCAATTCACAAGTCTAAATTTACCCAAATTAGCACCAGGAATTCTCATGAAGTTGGGTTCCTATACAATGAGTCCAGATTATTTATTGCAAGCCATTGAATGCGATCGCAGTTTTGGGGTTAATGGGGAAGTATTCTTTTTCTACGAAGGATTGCGCGAAAACAACAATCAACTGGCGAAAGTATTAAAAAGCAATTTTTATACAAAATCAGCGAAATTTCCCACAATTTCCGATTTGCATCAACCTCATTTGCAGTCGCGAAATTCATCTCAGTCACCATCATTATGGGATAAATTACAAGCATTTCTGCACAAACCAGAATAAAAATTGGTCTGATTTCCCCGTCAGAACTAGCAGCACAAAACAAACATATAGTCTAATAGTCTGCGGGGGAAATAACGAATACCAATTCTCCAAAAGACAGTGAGAGATGGTGACGCGGGGACACGGAGATGGAGAGACACGGAGATTTATTTTATGTGTTGCCAGATTTTGGAGAAACGATATAAATTGCGATCGCGAAAGTTAGTTGCAAAAGTTAGTCGAGGTGAAGTTCAACTGATTTAAATAGTATTCCACCAAAACACTTTGCCGGGATAAAATTCTCCGCATCCGCGTCTCTGGGAGTCAATCTCCAGCCTTAAATTTGATTTTGATAACCACTAGGATTTCCCAAATTCCAAGCCGTTTTCTGCTGCATAACGTTCCATAAACCGCATAAACCGATCCCATTCCTCCTCAGACTTCATCACGAGAAGAGCCTCTAAAGCTTCAGGTCTACCGTTCACAAATTTACCCTTCACTTCGCGGGTGATGATTTCACCTTCTTCATCAATCATATACATCCCCGTAATTTCCTCCGTACTTTCACTGTCCAAAGCTTTGGGATTTTGGAAAATAAACGTAGCCGTTCCACTTTGACCACTACGCGATCGCGTTAAACGCACATCGGGAACAACTTCTTCAGTGATACCTCTAGAAAACTGGATATGAGCCATGATAAGTAATCTTTAAGTTCTTTTATGCCTAAACTAATATTCTCTCACCAATCAGAACCAACAAATCCAGCTTTTTCTAAGAATCTCTTACTTAAGTAAAAACACGACTACAACTAATAATTAAATTACTTCCACAATTCACCACTCAAGACTATCTTTCCAGTATTAACGTTACCGGACCATCATTTGCGATCGCTACTTCCATGATTGCGCCAAATTTACCTGTTTCGACTCGCAATCCACTCATACGTAGCTTTTCCACAAAACTGTTGTATAATTTTTCCGCAATTTGCGGAGAGGCAGAACTGTCAAAGGAAGGACGACGACCTTTACGACAATCAGCGTACAGCGTAAATTGACTAATAACTAATAATTCCCCGTTAATTTCCCCTACGGATTTTTGCCATTTATCTCCACCTTCATCATCTGGAAATAATCGCAAGTCTAAACATTTACCTACCATCCAATCAATTTCCGCATCAGTATCGGTATGAGAAATACCAACTAGTAAATTTAAACCACGTCCAATTTGACCAATGATTTGATGATTGACTGTAACTTGTGAAGATTTGACTCTTTGGATGATGACACGCATATTGATTTAAAAGTGGGAGTTTAAAGGTGGGAAATATCCCACCTGCATCTTAGATTTTCCTATTTCCCAAAACCTTGACCACGACTATTAGAACTAACGGTGACACAATTATTAATTTGTTCTAGCAAAGTCTCTTTATCAAGATTTTGACCAATTAAAACTAGTTGATTTTTCTTGGCACCTTTCCACTCATCATCATCCATTGTGAATCGCTTACCGCAAAGGTGGAAAATATGTCGTTTGGGACTTTCTTCAAACCACATAATTCCCTTAGCACGAAATACCGTTTTTGGCAACTGATTATCTAAGAAATATTGGAATTTTCTAATTGCAAATGGGCGATCGCTTTGGAAGGAAATCGATGTAAATCCATCATTTTCTAAGTGGTCTGAATGATGGTGATGTTCATGTTCATGGTCGTGACCGCAATTTTCATGATGTTCGTGATGGTCATGTTCACAATCATGATGGTCGTGATTATGAGCATGATGCTCATGATTATGTTCATCTGTTGTCTCAAAATATTTATCTGATTCAAACAAACCCACACTGAGAATTAAAGCTAAGGGAACCTGGGAATTTTTCGTCCGAATAATTCGCGCATCTTCCTTAATTTCGCTGATTTTTCTTTCCACATCTGCAAGTTCCGCTTCCGAAACTAAATCAGTTTTATTCAGCAAAATCACATCACCATAATTAATCTGACTCAATGCAGCTTCGGAATTGAATAAATCCAGGCTATAATTTGCGGCATCAACTACAGTCACAATCGAATCCAAGCGCGTTAAATCACGTAATTCTGTACCTAAAAACGTGAGGGCAACTGGCAAAGGGTCAGCTAATCCGGTGGTTTCTACTACCAAGTAATCGATTTTTTCTTCACGTTCTAAAACTTTATACACTGCATCGACTAAATCATTATTAATGGTGCAGCAAATACAACCATTGCTCAACTCCACCATATTATTTGTATCATCAGCAGTGACAATCAACTCATTATCAATACCGATTTCGCCAAACTCATTCACCAATACCGCAGTTTTCAACCCCTGCTGGTTATTCAAAATATGATTGAGTAAAGTTGTTTTTCCACTGCCGAGAAAACCTGTAATAATTGTTACAGGCATTCCTTGTTTAGCGGGATCCATTGCTTGCGATTCAGAAGTAACTACTTGCATAACACGATTGTTAATAAAAATTCAACAACATTTATTCAACAAAAACTCAAATTTGAGAGAGAATGTAGCGCATCAAGTCCAGAAAACACTAGCATTAGGGAAGAATGGATGACATCTGTCTCCAGTAACTAAACCTTATTATTGCTTAGTCACTGTCAATTACGAATTATCTTTAATTATGACCCTAACCGTTTACAATACCCTCACCCGTAGTCAGGAAATCTTTAAGACTATCGAATCAGGAAAGGTTAAGATGTATTGCTGCGGTGTGACAGTTTATGATTATTGTCACGTGGGTCACGCACGTTCTTACATTGTCTGGGATACAGTGCGTCGCTATCTTCTTTGGCGTGGTTATCAAGTACGCTACATTCAAAATTTTACCGATATCGACGATAAAATTCTCAATCGAGCCAAAGAACAAGGTTCGACAATGGAAGAAGTGTCAAACCGCTTTATCGATGCCTATTTTGAAGATATCCGTTGCTTGAATGTCATGGATGCGGATGATTACCCCCGTGCCACCGAACACATCCCCGCGATCCAGAATTTGATTAAGAATTTGGTCGAAAAGGATTTAGCATATCCAGCGAGTGGTGATGTATATTACCGAGTTCAGCGCTTTCCCACTTACGGAAAATTATCGGGACGCGAGCTAGAAAAAATGCAGGCAGGGGCAAGTGGTCGCGTTGATCAGGAAGACCCGGAAGGTAACAAAAAACAATATCCTCTTGATTTTGCTCTCTGGAAAAGTGCAAAACCGGGAGAACCTTTTTGGGATTCCCCTTGGGGTAAAGGTCGTCCGGGATGGCATATTGAATGTTCGGCGATGATTAATGAACGCTTGGGAGATACTATTGACATTCATGGTGGCGGTGGAGATTTGATTTTCCCGCACCACGAAAACGAAATTGCCCAGTCAGAAGGTTCAGCCGGTAAACCGTTGGCTCATGTCTGGATGCATAATGGCATGGTGATGGTAGATGGGCAAAAAATGTCTAAGTCGTTGGGTAATTTCATCACTATTCGCGACTTGTTGGCTGGGAAATGGTCGAAGTACCCCGAAACCATTAACCCGATGGCTGTGAGACTATTTGTATTGCAGGCACATTACCGTAAGCCTTTGGACTTTACCGAAGATGCGATCGCAGGTGCAGTCAATAGTTGGAATACTCTCAAAAAGGGTTTGTTATTTGGTTCTCAGTACGGCGAAAAAGTGGGATTTACTGAAACTGGCAATCAACTTGACAAAAAGCTGATTGAACGTTTTGATGCATTTGGAGATGATGACCTCAATTTTTCTGGTAGTTTGGCGGTGTTATTTGAACTTGCCAAGGAGTTAGGTAAGGAAGCAAATATTCTCGTCCATGAAGGTAAGACTGGAACTTCTACCGCAGAATTACAGAAAGCCTGGTATACATTAGTGACTTTAGCGAATGTTCTCGGTTTAGAGGCAAAGTCTGAAGTTACGGAAAAAGAAGATAATTTTGGTTTGAGTGATGCGGAGATTGCAGCGTTAATTCAACAACGTAATCAAGCAAGAATAGGGAAAAATTTTGCCGAGAGTGACAGAATCCGCAACGAATTGCAAGCGCAAGGAATCACCTTAGTAGATGGTAAAGAGGGCACTCGCTGGCATCGATAAAAATTGAATAGAGTCATCATAGGGACGTTCCACGGGAACGTCTCTAGTTTGTTTTTCGTTTGTATAATTCCTTAAAAATGCAATTTGCTGCTATATTTCTTTCGTCAGCCCAAAAATATTTATTTTGGAAATCACAGTCAGGCGGAGGAGACAAAGGAAGAAGGAAAAAGGGTATTTATTAATTTATGAATTTATTTGCTGCTATTGTTATTAGAACAAAGCACAATAACTGGGAATAATTACTATTTTGTAGATTTTACCCTCGTTGTCAGCTATCTATAATTTTTAAATTATCTTTGCTATGTTGTCAGAATTAACACAGGCTATTAATAATATTCAAGTTCCCGCCGAGTGGATTGGGATTCGAGCCGTCAAAGAAACATCATCTCATCGTAACGTACGCGATCGCGTGCCTCAACGCAATGGCAAATCCACGACAATTGGGGCAATGATTGAGGTTTTGGTAGATGGTTGTATCGGTTATGCTGCAACTAACTCTCTCCAACAGCAGGATTTACAAACCGCAGCCGAAACAGCCTATAAACAAGCTCTTGCTGCCACAGCATGGTCAATATATCAATTTACACCCGCAACTGCACGTCCAAAGGTAGTTGGCGAATACTATTCACCATATATTAAGTCATTTGATGCGATCGGTTCCGGCGATATCAACAATGTCCTCATCCAAGCTTGTAAAACCCTGAAAGTTAACGACACCATAGTGCAAACTGTCGCGGAAATTGTCACCACCGATCGCGAAACTTGGTTTGTTAGTAGTAACGGTTCTGAGGTATATCAAAAATTTCTCTTCTTGAGCAGTTACTACGGTGCAACTGCCCAAGATGGTGGCATTGTTCAGCAGCGTACTAGTAACGGTTGGCAAGCACATACATACCAGGGCGGACTGGAGTTATTCAGTGATGGCGAATTGTGGCATCGAGTCCAAAAAATTGGCGAACAGGCAGTAGAATTACTGTACACAGAAGAGTGTCCTGATACCTGTACTAACTTAGTGCTTGCCCCCGACCAAATGATGCTGCAAATTCATGAAAGTGTTGGACACCCTTTGGAAATAGATCGGATTTTAGGTGATGAACGTAATTATGCAGGCGGTAGCTTTGTCAAACTAAGTGATTTTGGTAACTTGGTTTATGGCTCCCCACTTATGAATATTACCTTTGATCCCACAGTTCCCGGTGAAATTGCCAGCTATGCATTCGACGACACGGGAGCCGTAGCCACCAAAGAATATTTAATTAAAGAAGGTATCTTGCAGCGTGGTGTCGGTAGTTTAGAAAGTCAAGCCAGAGCCGGCATTCCTGGAGTTGCTTGTGCCCGTGCTTCTTCTTGGAACCGTCCAGCAATTGACCGCATGGCAAATTTGAATTTGGAACCAGGAGAAGGGACATTCGAGGATGCGATCGCCAATATCGAACATGGAGTGTACATGGAGTCGAACCGCTCTTGGTCAATTGATGACCGACGCTATAAGTTTCAGTTTGGTTGTGAGTATGCCAAACTGATCGAAAACGGCAAGCTGACAAAAACCCTACGTAACCCCAATTATCGCGCCACAACACCGGAATTTTGGGGGAGTTTAGTCAAAGTTTGTGACTCTTCGACTTGGGAAATGTACGGTACTCCTTTCTGTGGGAAGGGGGAACCTAACCAAGCAATCTGGGTAGGACATGGTTCCCCTGTATGTGTATTTGCCAATGTTGAAGTCTTTGGGGGAGGAAGTTAATAATTAATAGCTATTAGCTATTAGTTATTAGTTATTAGTTATTAGTCATTAGTTGAAAGTTGTGATATCTAAATATTTAATGATTGCTACAGCTAATTGTGCCGCTTATTTACTAGTTATTAATTCCTAACTTATAGCTACCACAGCATTTTGCAATTAGAAAAATTAGAGTCTTCTGTATCGTGAAGTCTACTATAATTTCCCATTCTCTATTCCCAATTTGCCAATTTTAATTTTAACCATGAGTATCGAAGAACTATCAACATTAGAAACTAGTTTTAATAAATTAGTAGAAACATTGTTAGCGAAAAAATTAGACAGCGAACAATTTACAGTCAAGTTAAATTGCGAACGTAGTTATTTTACTCGTTTTAATAATGCAAAAGTCAGACAAACAGGAAGCGTCGCTGACGGCTATGTGCAATTAACTGTAATGGATAACCAGCGTAGTTGCTATCAGGAATTTACATTTACAGGTAATTGGGAAATTGACTGGAAAACTGCATATAATGTATTGAAAGAATTGCGCTCAGAATTATCTCTATTACCGCCAGACCCTTATTTAGTTTTCCCATCGGGAAATAACACCAGTCGGGAAATTAATATTGGTGACTTATTAAATCCTGATTTAATTGTCAAAACCATACTTGAGCCAGTTACAGAATTAGATTTTACAGGTATTTATGCCAGTGGAATTGTTATTAAAGGCTATGCTGATTCCTGTGGACAAAAACATTGGTTTGCTACAGATACTTTCACCTTAGATTATTCAATCTTTTCACCAGAAGAACAAGCCGTCAAAGGCTTCTTTGCAGGGAGCGAATGGAATAACGAAGCCTATTTAGCTAAAATTAAAGACGCAAAAAAACAATTAGAATTATTAGCACGTCCACCGAAAAAACTAGATCGAGGACAATATAAAACCTACTTTGCTCCCGCAGCAGTTGCTGACTTACTATCCATGATGTCTTGGGGTGGTGTTAGTGAAGCTGATATTCAACAAGGTAACAGTTCGTTAGCAGCTTTATGGCGTAGCGAAAAACAACTATCTTCCTTATTTAATCTCAAAGAAAACTTTCAAAGCGGCTTAGTTCCCAGATTTAATGAACTCGGAGAAATGGCAGCATCAGAATTGCCAATTATCACAAAAGGTATTTTAGCAAACACATTAATTAATTCACGCACTGCCAAAGAATATGGCAAAATTGCCAACGGAGCAAATAGTAGTGAATCATTGCGATCGCCTGAAATTTGTACAGGAAATCTGACTTTTACAGATATATTATCTCGCTTAGAAACAGGTTTATATGTCTCCAATTTACATTATCTCAACTGGAGCGATTTACCCAACGGTCGCATCACCGGAATGACGAGATATGCATGTTTTTGGGTAGAAAATGGCGAAATTGTTGCCCCAATTGAAAATTTACGCTTTGACGAAAGTCTCTATCAATTTTGGGGCGAAAAATTAATTGATTTAACCAATTTTCAAGAATTTATTCCCGAAGTCGGCACCTACGAATCACGACATTTGGGAGGTTGTATGGTTCCTGGAATGTTGGTAGAGGAGTTTACCTATACTTTGTAAGCTGATGTGTCAGATTTGTAGAGAAACGGTAGAACTAATTCGCTAAATATTATCTCTGCATGATTCTCGGCAGAGAATCATGTCATGTTCGGCTAATCACTTACAATTAAAATGTCTCCGCGTCCCCGCATCTCTAAATCTCCGTATCAGCCTTAATAATAACTACTCAACCGGATATGATATCAAATATCACTCTAGGGGCTGAGATATACTTCCAAAGAGTGAGATAGGCTAATAGGTATTAACTACCTAGTCTTAAGCGAAGTAATTGAATTAGTTTAGTTCAATTCCATTCGATGCATTCGCTTAATTTGAGAGTCCACCTAAAACTCTAATCAGAAATTCTTATGAAAGCCTTGTTGCTCTACCCCAAATTTCCTCAGTCTTTTTGGTCATACGATCGCTTTATGGAAATCGCAGGACTCAAAGCAGTCCTACCTCCACTGGGAATCCTGACAGTTGCATCTCTCCTTCCTCAAGAATGGGAAATTAGATTTCGCGATCGCAATGTCACTTTAGAAACTGAGGCAGATTGGGACTGGTGTGATTTGGTGATTCTCTCCGCAATGCTGGTACAGAAACCAGATTTTCACGCTTTAATTCAAAAAGCAGTCCGTTTAGGCAAAAAAGTTGCCGTTGGTGGTCCCTATCCCACTTCTGTACCCCAAGATGCTCTTGACTCTGGAGCTAATTATCTGATTTTGGATGAAGGAGAATTGACGATTCCGCAGTTTTTAGAAGCCCTCAATCAAGGTAAAACCGCAGGGGTTTTTCGCTCCATTGACAAACCAGATGTCACCCTTAGCCCCATACCACGCTTTGATTTACTCCAACGTGATGCCTACTTCGCAATGGCAATGCAGTTCTCTCGTGGTTGTCCCTTCAATTGCGAATTTTGCGATATTATTTCCCTTTATGGTCGCAAACCACGTACTAAAGAACCTGCCCAGGCTTTAACCGAGTTGCAAACCCTTTATGATTTGGGTTGGCGGGGTACAGTCTTCATCGTCGATGACAACTTTATTGGCAATCAGCGTAACGTCAAACGTTTTCTGAGGGAATTGATTCCTTGGATGCAGCAACATGATTACCCTTTTACTTTTATTACTGAAGCTTCGGTAAATTTGGCAGAAGATAATGAACTGCTTGAATTGATGCATGAAGCCGGATTTTATGCTGTTTTCCTTGGTATTGAAACACCGGATCAAGATAGCCTAGAAGTCACACGTAAACACCAAAATACTCGCAACCCCCTTGTCGAAGCCTGTCGCAAAATCAATGAAGCTGGTATGTTGATTTACGCAGGATTTATCCTTGGCTTTGATGGGGAACGCACAGGCGCAGGAGAACGAATTCAAGCTTTTGTGGAAGAAACTAATATTCCTCAACCGATGCTGGGTATTCTCCAAGCTTTGCCCAATACAGCTTTATGGAATCGTCTCCAACAGGAGCAAAGGTTAGTTGATGGCATTGGGATTACGGAGATAGGTGATACAAATACCTTGATGAATTTTATCCCTAGCCGTCCAATCGCTGAAATTGCCAAAGAGTATGTTGAGGCTTTTTGGACAATGTATGAACCGAAAAAATATCTGAGACGCAGTTTCGAGCAATGCCTAAGTATTGGTTCCTTGGAAGGACGAAAGCAAACTATGCAATTTCCTTTGGGTAAAGGATTAAGACTTGTTGCCCAGGTACTTTGGCATCAGGGTATACGCAGACCAGAAATTCGCAGACAGTTCTGGCAACAGCTATGGACAATTCTGCAAAAAAAACCTCAAGTTCTCAACATGTATTTAGGTCTATGCGCTGCTGGCGAACACTTCTGGGAGTATCGTGTTTTATCTAGGGAACGGATTACTGAACAGCTAGGGTACGATCCATTAGAAGTATCTGTATTACCTCAACCAGAAGCGGCAATGCTTGCACAATCTAGATTTTAGGGAATATTTTCGGGAATATTTTCGGGAATATGTTTATATTCTGAAACAATCTATCAAAATAGATAAGTCCAAAGGGGGAGTTCTGTGAGCATCGCCAAATGGGAGGATGGTATGGTAGATCAGTGATTGCGCTCATTCGGCTGATATGGTTCTAATTTTTAGACGATAGGGCGCGAGTATCTGACTCTAAAGAGGAAACATTGAATTGATAGCCCATTCCTTTTATTTCTACTGCTTCGTCTTCTTCGGGGCTATTCTTGCCCGGTACTTTATCATTGCTGGAGGAGCTTATTTTCTCTTCTATTCATTTTTGGGAAAGTATCTCACGAAAAGAAGTTTGCGTCGGCTTCCCCCGTTAAGTGGAACTATTCGCCAGGACATTGAATTATCGTTTTTTTCGGCAATTATCTTTGCACTTTCTGGCACCTTAATTATTTCAGGGTACGATTTGGGAACCACTCTTTTGTACAATGACCTTCACAAGTATGGGCTGTTGTACTTGGGAGTTAGTTTTGTTGCTGTTCTTATTCTTCAGGATACATACTTTTATTTTACGCATCGGATGTTTCACCATCCCAAGCTGTTCAAATGGACGCATTACGGACATCACCGTTCGGGAGAACCAACTCCGTGGAGTTCGTTTGCATTTGATCCACCAGAAGCGATCGCTCAAGCGCTTTTTTTTGGAGTTATAGTTTTTATTATCCCCCTTCATTTCATCACTTTGATTGCGGTACTAATGGTGATGACGATATGGGCTGTAGTCAACCATCTGGGGTTTGAGGTCTTTCCCTCATCATTTAAAAGTCATTGGCTTGGTAAGTGGTTTATTAGTGCAACCCATCACTCGATACATCATCGCCAGTATAGATTGCACTATGGTTTGTATTTCACCTTCTGGGACATATTACTTGGCACTCAAGACCCAAATTACGAAAATGGATATTGCTATCAGGGGATGATTGAGACTGAGGGGGAGACGCGGATACGCTGAGGTATGGAGTGAGACATGTAGACATGGAGACATGGAGACACGGAGACGCGGAGATGCGGAGACATGGAGATTCGGAGACACGGAGACGCGGAGACACGGAGATGCGGAGATGTAGTAATTGTATTACACCTAATTTGGATTTTTGATTCATTAAATTAATCAAAATTAATTAAAATTAATCAAAAAATACATCTATATAGTTAGCCGCATTAAATCCAGTTTGTTCGCCAGTTTTCAAAAAATGCTCCAATTCCAGTTGATAATGCTCGACATCAAAATCTGTGACATCAATTGGTTTTGCTTGCTGTGATGGTTTCTTAATTATTCGTGCTTGGTATTCTTCGAGAGAGTTTAACTTCTCGAAGTTGCAATTACTCAAATTTTGTGTGGCTCCGTCTTGCAAAAATTGTAAATATCTTTGTTTAGACAAACTCCAATAACAACCAGCAGAGGTGAGATAAAATCGACGCGACATAGGTTTGAGATGGGCAGATAGTGTTGATTCTCAACCCGTAAACGTGAGCTTGATAAACCACTAGTACACAACGGCGGAAATAAAGCTACCATCTAAAATGGTTGAAAATTTTTACTTTTGCCTTCACATACTAGTTATTCAAAGGTAGCTGAATGACGAATTCTGCTCCTTCATTGGGTATGGAATTCACCTCGATTGTACCACCATGCTTGTCTATAACTATTTGACGTGCGATCGCAAGTCCTAAGCCTGTACCTTTTCCTACTGGTTTGGTAGTAAATAGATGTTCAAATATTTTGTTTTTGACTTCGGGTGACATTCCCACACCATTATCTTTGATACTAATGGCAACAAATTCGCGATTTTGGCTAATTTTAGTTGTAATCGTGATGCGGTTGGGATTATTCTGGATGAGGACAAAGTCTTTTCCAGCATTTGAGTCTTCCAAAGCATCGATCGCATTGGCAATCAGATTCATAAATACCTGATTCAACTGACCGGGAAAACACTTAAATTCGGGGATATTGCCGTAATCTTTGACGATTTCGATTTCCGGTCGCTTTTCGGAAGCTTTGAGACGATGACGGAGAATTAAAATTGTACTATTAATACATTCGTGAATATTGCAGAGAACTGGCTTTTGGGTATCGGAACGGGAAAAAGTTCGCAAACTAATACTAATGTCGTAAATCCTGTCTATACTTTGCTGCATTGAAATCATCAAATTTGGCAAATCTTCACGAATATACTCTAAATCAACATTGTCAATTGTTTGACGGAGTTTATCGCTGGGTTGAGTATACTCATTTTGATACCCTTCGATGACTTTAAACAAATCTTGAATATATTGATTGGCGGGTTCAATATTTCCCGATATACAGCCAATTGGGTTATTAATTTCGTGGGCAATACCGGAAACTAAACTACCCAGTGCTGACATTTTCTCACTTTGAACTAATTGCAATTGCGCTTGCTTGAGGTTTTCTAACGAAGTTTCCAGTTGCTTGGCATAATCTTGGGAACGTTCGTAGAGTTGAGCATTTTCTAGAGATATTGCGGCTTGTGAACAAATGAGTTCTAATAATTCTAGGCGATCGCTTGTAAATACTTCTGTGGCAATCCGATTTTCTAAGTACAATAGCCCTGTCAATTTCCCTTGGCGATGAATTGGCAAGCACAAGATACATTGAGGCTTTTGCTGCTGAATGTAGGAGTCAGCCAGCCAAGTAATATCTGCGGCAACATCATTAACTAGCAATAATCGCCCGGTGTTTTTGACATAGTTTAGTACCGAGATTGGGACTTCTGAACTTTCATCTACAGCTAAACAATTAAAATTATTTCTTTGGATAATTGTTTCGCCAGCAACTTCCGCCGATGCTTCAACAAACATCTGTGCGTTTTTGCATAAAATCATGACTATTTTACTAGCGCCTGTGTTTTCTAATACCACTTCCATCAGTGATTGAACGAGGCGAGCAACATCAATCTCACTGGAAATTGCTTGTGATGACTTGATTACAGTCGCCAAGTCAAATACAGATGCTAGAGTAGTGCTGCTAGTATTGATAACTTGAGTTGCATTTAATACTACAGTTTCGAGAGATAGAGTATCGCTAGCTTGACGTATAATTATGGGTGCGAGTAACTGGGGGTATTCTTTTTCCAGATGATTAACTTTTGATTTGGCACCCCAGCGTGCATAAGCATAGTAAGCATCTTTGATGTAAACTTGGGCAATTTTGGGTTTATTCCAACCGAGATAAAATTTCGCAGCTAACTCATAACTTAAAGCTTCTTCTTGAATGTAGTGATTTTCTTTTGCAAGATGAATTACTTTATCGTATAACTCTATTGCTTCTGTATTGTCACCCGCCAGGCGTAACATTTCGGCTTCAACAAGCAAATATTTGTGTAAGAAATTTTCTGGGCAACTATCAGCCCAAATTTTCATCTGTGCTTGATTTGCTTGTAATTGCTGTAAATATTCGGCTTTGGTATCATCGTCACTGGCTTGATCGTATTTATGTACCAATGCTAAAGAAAAGTAAAAATTGTGAACTGCAACACAAAAGAAGCCAATTACACGCATGATATTAGCCTGTGCTTCCAGCGCACATGCATAAGCACCATCATAATCACCGTAAATATAAAGTGCTTGGGACTTGATAATTTGGTGACAACACATTGCTAATCCACTTTGACGCGATTGATAAAGTTGCCAATATTCTTCTTCGCTAGTGTTGGCAATCGCAAAATCGCGGTGATGTGCTGTCATTCCTGACAAATTACCTATTACCTGTTGTAGTGCGGTTAAACAGTCAGTGGTGGCAAGATTTTGAGTTTTGTTAGTAAACTCTATAAATCCAGGAATATATGTGAGGATATCGCCTAAATTTGTCCCTTGACAAAAGAGATTTAGGGTTTTGGCAAATAACGAGTAACCAGAATTTTGTAATTCTCCCGATTCTAATCCAAAACGATAAGCATCATCGTTGATTGCACTAGATAAACGCAGAGGTTGACTCCAATGATTGACAAAGCTGGCAAACATGAAATATGTACGACATTGCGCGGAGGAATTATTTAATTTATTACTAAGATTTACAGCTAGTAATCCAAATTCATAACTAGATTTATAGTCTTGAAAAATTGCACCCAATATGACGGCGTAGTCAGCAAATCCCCGCGCCGATTCGGCTGTATTTCCATGCATCAAGGATAAATTAACTAGTTTTAAAGCCACAACGGGAAAAAGTTCTGGTTTGCCGTTATAACAAACAGCATCGAGATTCATCAATAATTTCGCCGCAATCATTTTTTCAGGCGATTCCATGGGTGGTAAATCAATAATGCTACTAATTTCTCTACCCGCAAGTAACTGATTTACCAGAATATATTCTTTTTCTATTTCTTGAGGGAAATTTGTATCCGGCAATTCTAAATTCAGAAGATTTAAAGCATATCTACCAGTATTAATTGATTCCTCATATCTTAGTTGTAATGTATATTGAACAATTAAAACATTATAAATATCGGCTTTGTCGATGTTGTTTTTGAGGTTTGGTAACACTGCAAAAGTTAATTTTTCACTAACTTCAAAATTACCATTTAAATATTCAATCTCAATTTTCTGGCGAGATAATGAAAATGCTAAGTCATACTGTTTTTCCCAGCAATCTGCTGCCAGTAAGCTAATTCCAGTATCTAAATATTCCTGTGCAGCAATGTATGCAGTAGCTGCTTTTGCTTTAGTTGCTGCCGTCAGATTCAACTGTGCTAATTCTTGTCTTTCCCCATCTTCTTTAATCAGATTAATTCCGGCATTTAAGTGATTGACAATATCAAAAATATTATCTTCGTACACATCTACAGTTGTGTTCGCAAGTAATAATTTGCCGATTTTCAGGTGTGTCGCTGGCTTTTGATGCTCATCAATTAAACTATAGGCTGCTTGTTGAACTCGGTCATGTAAAAATTTGTAACTGACTGTTGTAGAGGTTGAATCAATTACTAAGTCATTTAATTTCTGATTAGCTTGATTTAAATCGGTTTGGAAAAATTTGTAGGATTCATGTTGAGGTAATATTAACTCTTCTTGCAAAGCTTTCCATAAATCGACAGCAACATCTGTGGGAGATTGTTCTAAAACGACTGCTAAAGTATTTAAGTCAAATTCATTGCCAATACATGCAGCCAAGCTCAGTAAATTTTGAGTCGCAGGAGGTAATTTTTGCAAAACCTCTACCATTAATTCAACCACATCTTGGGTTAGCGATCGCTCGCGAACTTGAGAAATATCACATTCCCAGTGACCAGATTGCAAATTAAACTTAATTAACTTTTCGTCGTATAATAATTTTAAAAATTGTGTACAAAAGAAAGGATTCCCTTGAGTTTTTTGTTGGACTAACTCAGCCAGAGGCAAAGCGATTGGTAAAGAACAATTTAAAGTATCAGCTACTAAATGATTTATATCGGAAATTTGCAGTGGTGCGATCGCAATTTCGTTGATAACTGTACCCATTTGCCCTATCTGTGCCAGCGTCAGTATCAATGGATGTGCGGATGGTACTTCGTTATCTCGATAAGCTCCAATTATCAATATATGCCCACTTTTATTTTCAGTTGCTAACAAATGTAATAACTTTAAGGAAGCAGAATCTGCCCACTGCAAATCATCCAGGAAAATTACCAAGGGATGTGCAGATGTCGCAAAGATTTGGATAAAATTTCTGAACAATAAATTAAAGCGGTTTAAGGCTGCTGTTCCCTCAAGTTCAATTGCTGGAGGTTGTTTCCCAATGATTTGTTCAAGTTCGGGAATGACATCAATAATAACTTGAGCATTTTCACCTAATACTTCGAGAATTTTCTGTTTCCAAGATTGCAGCTGTACATCGCTATCATGAAGTAACTGTCTAATTAAGTTCCGGAATGCTTGTAAAAAAGCCGAAAAAGGCGTTTGACGCTGAAATTGATCGTATTTACCCTTGATAAAATATCCCTGTTGCTGGACAATCGGCTTGTGAACTTCGTTAATAACTGCGGTTTTTCCAATCCCAGAAACCCCCTTCACCATCATTAACTCACAATTACCAGCACTAGATAGTATGTCTTTGGGAGAGATTACGCGAGCAAAAGCAGCTAATAACTTGGCAACTTCAGTTTCCCGACCGTATAATTTTTCAGGGATGATAAAGCGATCGCACAAATCCTTTTGTCCCAATTCAAAGCCTGGTATTTTCCTTTGATTATTCCAATATTGCTGGCATAAAATTAAGTCATATTTCAACCCCAAAGCGCTTTGATAGCGTGCTTCGGCATTTTTTGCCATGAGTTTGCTAACTATATCTCCTAACTGCTGCGGAATTCCCGGCTTCAGACTGGTGACGCTTTCAGGTTGCTTGGCAATGTGGCAATGCAGCAACTCCATCAAATCGATACTTGCAAAAGGTAATTGCTGCGTTAATAGCTGATAAAAAGTGACTCCTAAGGAATAAAAATCCGTGCGGTAGTCAATTCCCCGATTCATCCTTCCAGTTTGTTCTGGAGAAATGTAAGCCAAAGTACCTTCCAGGATTTTGGGGTTTTTAAGTTGTTGCGTTTCTCGTGGTAACACCGAAGCAATACTAAAGTCAATTAACTTCACCTGCTTAGTATCGGGATTGATTAATATATTGGCTGGTTTAATATCTTTATGAATAATCCGGTTACTATGAAGTTGATCAAGTGCGATCGCAATCTTGATAGCCACATCGAGAAAAATATCAACCGTATTAATACTAGGTTCTTGAATTAATTGATTAAAGTATTCTTCTAGCGAAATTCCACCGAAATCTTCCATCACCAAAGCATAGCTATTATTGTACCTTTCCAGAGCGATCGGTCGAACAACCCCATCAATATCTAAATTACGGGTAATAACGTACTGATTGCGAAACTGGACTAGCTCATTAAAGCTAGGACACTCATTTCGCATAAACTTGATGATTACGGGTTTCCGAGCCTCTGACATCGCACGGCAAACAACTGTCCTCGAACCCAAATAGATTTGTTCGCCAACTTCATACCCCAAAAGGTTTATTCCACTATCAAGCATAATTACACTACTCAGATGCCTAGTTTGTGTTGTATGTTTAGTATTCCCAAAGGCAATGAATTTATATCAGTAGTGTCACCTTAGTGTTACCTTAAGGAATGTGAATTAGGTATAGATAAAGTACAAAAGTAGGGTGCTGTTAGCGCAGCGTAACGCACCATTTCATGTTCGTTCAGAATTGCCAGTTATTAAATTCCCGTTCCTAAGTCTGATTTTGACTGCAC
Source organism: Calothrix sp. UHCC 0171 (assembly GCF_034931845.1). Classification (NCBI taxonomy): domain Bacteria; kingdom Bacillati; phylum Cyanobacteriota; class Cyanophyceae; order Nostocales; family Calotrichaceae; genus Calothrix; species Calothrix sp. UHCC 0171. The sequence goes on along the minus strand of NZ_JAYGHN010000004.1, from coordinate 146,576 downwards.
AAAAGCAAGCATTACCCTGATGTTATTCTTAAATTCATATATAACCAGCTATTTGCTGCATTTTGTTTAAGATTATTTCAAATAAAGTTACGTATATTCTGGCTTCTACAAGAGGCAGTAATTTTGTTTTACTGTAACTAAACATAATTTTCAGTCTCATCAAAATCTTTAAATAAACGTAGTATTTTAAATTTTTCTCTAACGGTATGAAAATTATTCTGTGAGAGGTTAAGCTAAAGACCGAAGAAACCTAATCTATTGAATTTAAGATTAACTTAATACTTAATCAATCAATGGGAGCTAAGTCATCAGTCAATCATCTCGCTTCAAGACTCAAATCGAGAAGGAACTAGCTTATGAAGAATCAGATTTAGTCAGATTCAACCAGCATTTAATAACTTTTAGTTAATTCATAATTTTTTCAAAAACTAATATGAAGATTCAAGTTTCAACTCCGATTATGAGCTACATGAAGCTATTGGAAAGCCAAGGCATCACAGATATAGAAGAATTATCCAATAAACTTTACGAGCATTACCAACAGCAAGTAAACCTTGGCTTATATTCTAATGGTAGATATACAGAATCTGGCAGTGGTGTCAAGGCGACGGTAATTTCAACACATGGCGATAAAAATGAAGAATGTATTCTTTGGTGTATGAATCATTATTTAGGTTTAAATCGCAATCAAAATGTGATTGATAAAGTTTGCCAAGCCGTACAAAAATATGGTACAGGCTCTGGGACTTCTGCACTTTCTGGTGGCATGTCCACTTTGCACAAACAAGTTGAACAAAAACTCCAAAAACTAATTGGTAAAGAAAGTGTGTTACTTTTTCCAACTGGTTTTACCACAAATATCGGGTGTCTTTCTGCCCTCCCAGGAAAAAAGGATTTACTAATTTTTGACCGTGAATGCCATGCATCTATAATTGATGGAGTTAAATTATCTGGCAGAAAATGGGTAACTTTTAAACATAATAATGTTGCTGATTTAGAACAGAAATTAAACAAATACAAAAACGAATACGAAAACATTTTCGTGATTGTAGAATCAGCTTATTCAATGAGTGGAGATTTAGCGCCATTACTCGAAATAGTCCAGTTAAAACAAAAATATAAATTCCTTATCTATGTTGATGAGGCTCATACATTTGGTATTTACGGTAAAAATGGTGCAGGTTACTGCTCTCATTTAGGAATTGTTGAAGAGGTAGACTTTATCGCTGCAACTTTGTCAAAAGCCACAGCATCAATTGGTGGATTTGTCGCCATCAAATCTAAATATATCCCCTTACTACATTGGCGAGCTAGCACCTATACATTTCAAGCATGTTTGACTCCAGCAGATGCTGCGGCAATCTTAGCCTCCCTGGAAGAAATTGAAGCAAATCCCCAACTAATCGAATCCTTACATGAAAATAATCACTACATGCGTAACCGTCTTCAAGATTTAGGATTTGATTTAGGAACTTCTGTTAGCCCAATTATTCCCATATTTATCCCGGATACAGATACACTGCTAGCGTTTAATAAAGAACTATATGCTCGTGGTATTTTCTCCGTATCGATTTTCTACCCAGTAGTCAAACCCCATGAAGGCAGAATTCGCTTTATCTTAAGTGCAGTTCACACAAAAGAACAAATTGACATTACCGTTAATGCGCTTCATGAACTTGGCTTGAAGTATAGTCTTATTAGTCGTCAATTAATCACTGCGGCTTAGAGTATTCTCCTGAAAAATTGTGCAATTATTAATTTTTGACATTTGTAATAGCACATAATTTTTTCCTAATTTAATTGATTTTCAGCATTTTCAGTATTAATCAAGCATTAATACTGAAGTCGTTAGAAAATGGCATACATATAATATTGATCAAACAATTGATCCCAATTATTTGCATGTTATTGAAATCAAATAAAATGATTACTACAGAATTATCTTTACCAATAATTGCTAGAGAATATTTAAAAGAAACTCCATATGGTCAAATGGAGTTTGGTGATAGAGATATTATTGTATTACCTACAGTTTTCCCACCAGATATCAATACCTTAGAACTAGCAAAAGTGACAAGTAGATTAGTTAGACAATTTTTAGACACAAATCATCAATGTCGAGTATTTGAAATGGGCGTTGGCTCTGGTGGAGCGATTTTAAGTGTAGCTCAAATACCTGGCGTAATTGCTAGTGGAAGTGATATTTCACCAATGGCTGTTTTAAATGCTCAAGTTAATGCACTATGGTGGGGAGCAAAATCTGATATATATCACAGTAACTTATTTGACAATGTTCCTAAAAATGAATTTGATATTATTTTTTGGAATATCCCTTGGCTATCGGAAAATCCTGGCGAAATAGAAGATATACGTTTCAAAGCAGGTTTCGATCCTGGCTATCAAGATTTACAAAGATTTTTATTAGATGTCAAGCAGAAGTTAGCTCCAGGAGGGACTGTTTTGCTAGCAGTGGAGGAAAACTTTTGCAATTTAGATACAATTTATCACCTAATTGATCAAGCTAACTTCCAACAAGAAATCTTTGATGCCACTCCAGTTGTTTGGCAAGGAATGGATTTACAGTTAATATTTATTAAATTAGTTCCTAGAGCCTTGTAAGTAAATAGGCGAGGATAAACTTAGGAATGAGAATTTAATAACCTACAACTTTCGATTGAATTTGGAATGGTGCGTTACACTCCGCTTTTCTTGGAGCTTGCTTCCTGAAGGGTATGCCGTAAGGCTATAAAGAATAATCTGAGTTCTTGTACTAGTATGTTCTATGGAGAAGTTACGAATCTTGGTTCTTAATCTTCTCTTTGTCTCCTTCCCTTGTCACCAGATTAATCACAATGTCCCAAGAATTTATTATTGGTAGCAAAGTTCGCGTCGTTTCCCTGCCACCATACGTAAAAACCGCAGACCCGATGCCGATGTTACGACCTCCTGATATTATCCAAATTGGTGAAGAAGGTATTGTACTTGACCGTCGTCCCGGTGGATATTGGGGTATCCGCTTCTCACGAGGTGCATTTCTTATCGATAGTCAATATATCGAATCTATCGAATCAGTTGAACCTAGCCCAGAATCGGAAACCAGTTCGTAATTTCCATTGCTCAATTATTTAATTGTTTAATGGCTACTCATCACTGTTAACCCCCCAGAATTGTAAACTTATATGAACAAGTAATTCTGGATTTGTAGTCATGATTTCTCGTCGCAATTTTATTAGCATATTCCTTGCCCTGTGTTTAACATTCTACGGTTGCTTAAACAGCGCACTACCTACCTATGCATTAGGTGGGAAACTACCTGCTATTAATCAAGCAGCGCCCGAATTTAGTTTACCGACAAATATAGGTGATGGTGAAGTGGCACTGTCGGATTTCCGGGGAAAGTGGGTTGTACTTTATTTTTATCCGAAAGACTTTACATCGGGATGCACCATCGAAGCCCGTCGTTTTCAACAGGATTTACCCCAATACATCGAAAAAAATGCCCAAGTTATCGGTGTGAGTGCGGATGATGTGGATTCACATGCTGAATTTTGCGATTCGGAAGGTTTGAAGTTCCCCTTACTTGCGGATACAAAGGGAACAGTGAGTAAAGCCTACGGTTCGTGGATGAATTTTATCTCGTCACGTCATACTTTTATTATTGATCCCGAAGGAACTCTACGGGAGACATTCGTAAAAGTTAACCCGAACATTCATAGTCAAGAAGTATTGGCTAGGTTGACTGAATTACAAGCAGCCTAGTAGCCTAGTCAATACTGTTAGGTGAAAGGGGAAGGATTTAAATCCTTCTACCACTACCCCGACTCGGTACTTCTACGTCTTCCAAAGTTGATTGTAAAGTTGGATAATTTCCGACTTCAACTTGCAATTGATGTAAAGCCATCCAAGCACGGGCACGAATCGCCACTTCTAAATCCATGTTTGCCATCTGTTCTAATTGCTCGGTGACTGAGGGTATTAGCGCCGATTGGGTGCTATTCACTGCTACAGCCAACGCTTCTAAACCTGTTACGGCTGCATAACGCACTACCCATTCGGAATCTTGGCAAACCTGCATCAAAACTGCTAATGCTTGCTGCTGTGATGTTTGTACTTCTTCAGGAGGGAGTTCTTGCCAGCGTACTGTTCCTAAACCACGGGCAGCAGCCCTACGCACGCTGAGGGCAAAGTCGTTTTTGGCAGCATCAAGTAAGGTATCAAGTCCTCGAGGATCTCCAATTCCAGCTAATGCTCGCACTGCCCAAGCTCTGGCACCATAGTTAAAGTTATCAATTAGTTGCAGTAATGGTTGAACTGCTGGCTCACCAATTTGAATCAATCCGTCAACAGCAGCTACGGCAGCCCCTGGATTGTTATAACCCAAAGCTGCAACTAGTGTTGGTACTGTTTCTTCTAAACCTGCTGCGGCTAAATTTTGAACAGCTTCGAGTAATTTAGGAGAAGAGTCGGCTTCTTCAACAGCGCGAATTAATTGTTGAGCAATACTATTATTAGTCATAATTTTTTCGTGAGGAGTTAATAGTTAATAACTAAGAGTTAATAATAGTGAGGAATTGAAATTAAGAAGTTTTGAATGACATTTTCATCTTGAGCTTGCGAAACCTATTTATAAAGTACGTATTGACCTGAATCCCGTAGGCAGAAACCCAGTTTCTCAGCAAATAAATAGGATTGTCCTAGATACTTGAATCTAAGAAAGCGAGTTTCTTTAGTCTTAAAGTTTAGTTTATAAATAGCCTCTTCTTTTTTACTTATGATTCCTAATTCCTAACTCCTAACTCATAACTATTTCAAAGTAACGAATCCATCAATTTCATGACTTTTATAGCACTGTCTGACAAAGTGGGGGTGGGGGGTGTCATCTGCCTAACCTCATGCTCTAGTAATCCCCGCAGAGAAATTATTTTTAAGCTGTTTTCTGCTAAGGTTTCAGCGATCGCATCTGCGGCTGCTAAGTAGCCAATAGCACCTAAATCTCCCAATGCCGCTCGTCGCAATTGTAAGTTGTCTCCTGCTAATGCTTTTACCAACCTTTCACCATATATTGCTTCTTGAGTAAGTTGGTACATGGCTCGTGCTGCGGAATATTGGACTAATTCAATTGGATGTTTTAAAAAGGGTTGAATGTGGGGTATTGAATCTTGAGCATCTAAACTACCTAGAGCTTCTAAAATAGCATCATATGGCTCTTTGCGATCGCTTTCCTGGGATATCAATTCACCAGCATTGAGTCCTGTTAACAGTAAGTTATTTAATGGTGAAATTGCCCTGGCATCACCCAACATCCCCAAGGATTCGGCGGCAGCCTCACGCACATAATAGTCGCTGCATTCTAAACATGTGATTAATCCGGGTACGGCACTGATATCACCTAATTTACCAAGTGCGCGTGCCGCATTCCGTCGTAATGGATAACCACCTTCGGGAGTCCTATCATCTTCGTCAGCAAGTGCTTGAATCAGCAGTGCGACTGCTGGGGGTTCGTTGACTCGAAACCTTCCCAACCACCAAGCAGCATAAAAGCGCAGTCCTAAATCTGCGCCTTCTAAGTTTGCTATAGCTTGAGCTACAGTCAAAGATTCGCCACCAACAGGTACATCTGTTGGTGGTAATGGTTCCAAATTGTCTGGACTACTCGAATTCATTAGTAAAAGGATTACCTTCGTTATTACCTGATGTTGCCCCTGCGTGCAAAGGCTCAATCCCTACTATTTTGCCACCCATACGGGTAATTCGTTGCATTTCTGCATTCATTCGATTGTAAGGAACGGTGACAAAGGTACTCGCACTCGAACGCAGTTGATAATCTGTCTTATCGGTTTCTTCGTTTTGTCGTAATCCGACAACTTCATAGCGGAAATAGCGACTAGTAGATGCGGTATTATTTGCGATTTGACCTAGCATAGTTTCAATTTAATATTTGTTGTTATTTGGTGATTGTTGATAGTTAATAGCCAGTGGTTGGTGGTTAAAAAATAAGATTCTGATTGAGTAGAGTGAGCAATAAAAATTACCTTTTATCAATCAACTAATCACTCATAACCATTACCCATTAACCCACAACCATTACCTATTCAATGACTACCTATTCATTAAAGAGGGGTAATACTAGCGATTCTACCGCCTTGTTTTTGCACTCTTTGCATGTAGGGTGATAGTTCTGCGTAAGGAATGACTACAGCTTGGTTAACTTTGCGAGTGCTAGGATAACCTGCTCCAAAAACTCCTGCTACCTCAACGCGGAAAAGTCTACCTTCTTTACCGAAAGTTCCTGCCCCACCAAAAGTGCTGTTGGGGGTGACACCTCTTTGGGGAGCAAGGTAGGCAAAACCTTCACCACCACCAGAAGGAGAAACTACGGCAGATGCACCGTTACGTCCAAGTTCGCCGGCGAGGTGTGGTAATGTGCCTTTGAGTTGAGCGCGATCGCTATTGGCATAACCACGATAAAGTTGGAACATACGGCTAAATCCCACTGTTTTTTGTCCAGTCTGGGTTTGGAATCCGCGATAGTAAGGAACAATATTTTCACCAAAGTTTGCTTCGTACTCTGGAGAATCAATGTACGAGTCAATATCTGCTTCGTAACCTTGTTCTTGATATAAGTCGAGGTGATAAATTACTTCTGACTCGTCGTAAGGTGCGCGTCCTAGGAAATGTTTGTAATTGAGTTCAATTACGCGAGTTTGGAAACTGTTATAAAAGAACTTGTTTTTGTACAGTTCCGATTTAGCAACTTGACGAACAAAATCGCGCACTGTAATTTTACCGTCACGTAAAAGCGATTCGGCACTAATGAGACGCTCTGACTGCATTAAGTAGTCGTTGCCCAACAGTTGACGATAAACAGCCGTAATCACGATTGCAATTTCTTCCTTTGTTGCCCGGCTTCGCAGTTCAACTGGAGATGCATTAATAAAAGCCTCAGTTCCCAGACGCGATGAAGCTGTTGTAATTGCCATTTATGTGGTTCTCCTTATATTTATTGGGAATGGGAAGTTGAGAATTAGAAATTGGAAATTATTCATTTCTCTATTTTTCCTGTTCCCTTTCCCTTTCCCATCTTTACGCCAAAGTAATGCTCATTACCTTGTTACCTTTGCGGTTTAATTGTTGCAATTTGCTCGAAAGTTGCTCGAATGGTACAAGAATTTCTGTTGTCATCCGACGTATTGTTGCTGTTTTCGAGGAAGCTGCTTGCATTACCCGCAGTCGGTAGATATCACCACGATTTCCGCCGGTTGTACCTGCTAAAGCAGATGACGACGCTGCGTGAATGGGCGATGCGACATTTTTGGCTAATTCCCAAGTTAACCTACCCTGTTTGTACCCTGAGCTAATGTCGCTGCTTGCAGGACCTCGATACAATTGGAATATGCGGCTATAACCAACGTTCTTTTGTCCAACTTGGCTCGTAAATCCACGATAGTTGGGAACAATATTCTCGCCGAAATTCTGCTGGTATTCAACTGAGTCGATGTATGAGTCGATTTCAGCATCATAACCTTGGCTATTGTAGAGGTCTACATGGTATGCTATTTCTGACTCGTCTTCAGGGGCGCGTCCTAGGAAGTGCTTATAATTCAGTTCGATGAAACGAACTTGTGAGTTATTGTGGAAGAATTTCTCACGGTACAGTTCAGATTGTGCGATCGCTCTCACAAATTCTCGAACTGAAAGCTTTCCTTGGCGTAACAAAGATTCAGCACTTGATAGTCGCTCTGATTCCATCAAGTAAGAGTTACCCAAAATCTGACGGTAAACTGCACGAATCACGACTTCGATGTCTTCATCAGTCCGATCTGAGCGTAGTTCTAAAGTTTCCATTTAATTACTTTCTCCAACGAAGATGAACTCGGTTGAGAAAATTCTGAGTTTTGACTAACAGTTAACCATCAACATTGACTAACTGCTATTTTATCGACTTTCACACCAAATCATGCCTAAAACGCACTCGATTTAATCATCGATATTTGTTACAGGCATTTTTTCCTTTCTATAATTTCTATAAGTTTCTTCGATATCTACAACACTAATTCTATCGTTTAACTAGATACCAAGAAATCGACTTTTGAAAACCAGAATTGAAATTTGAAAAACAGACCCACGTTCAACAAACCCAAACTTAATAAACCCGATTTCTAGGAAAATAGCGAGTTAGTATTTTAGTTAGATTTCGATTTCTCGCCCACAGAACTTATGAGAAATTAGAAAGCGGATTCAGTATTACTTGATTAACTCAATTTTCTTAAAATAAAACATGCCCGGAAAGGTAAACAACTTCTAGCTAATCTGCCAGTTCGCCGCTCAACTTTCCGGGCAAAAACCCGAAATTAGCTTAGGGTATTGATTGCGTAATCAATGTAGGAGTTAGCTTCAACAGCAGGGTCGCCGCTCAAGCCGTGATTAGCTTTGATATATTTCAAAGCTTCAACATACCAGCTAGGAGACAAGTCGAAGGTCTTGTTGATTTCAGCCAAACCAGCGATGAGGTAATCATCCATTGGACCAGTACCACCAACAACCAAGCAGTAGGTGATCATCCGCAAGTAGTAGCCGATGTCACGAGCACACTTAGCTTTACCAGTAGAGGTAGAAGCAAAGTTGTTACCTTGCATTTGAGTTGTGTAGGGGAATTTTTGGTATACAGCGTTTGCTGCCCCATCTGCCAAGCTTTGAGCTTTGGAAGTTAAGGTTTTAGCTGCTTCTAAGCTAGCACTTGCTTGACGAAAACGACCAAAAGCAACTTGAACTTCAGTGCTGCTCAAGAAACGTCCTTGAGAATCTGCAGCTGCTACAGCTTCGGTAAGAGGAGTTTTCATTGATCCGGTATCTCCCTTTTACAAAATTTTGTTTGAAAGTGGTTTTGTGTAACTGAACTGAACGTCAGCTAATTGATTTTGAGAAATTATGCAACAGCAGCAGCTGCGCGATCGAAATAGCTAGCGATTTCAGACATGAGGGCGCTGCAATCACCTTTGGTGACACCATTTGGATCACCAGCAATAGCTAATGCAGCTTCTTTCATTTTTTGAACTGCAACAGCAACGGATGCTCCAGGAACTCCCAATGCCAAGTAGGTTTCACGTAATCCGTTTAAGCAACGGTCGTCGAGAACACTAGCATCTCCAGAGAAGGTTGCGTAGGTGACATAGCGCAAAATGATTTCCATGTCGCGCAAGCAAGCTGCCATACGACGGTTGGTGTAAGCATTTCCACCAGGTGCAATCAACTGAGACTGCTCTGCAAACAAAGAACGAGCTGCGTTAGCAACGATCGCAGATGCATTCCCGGTAATCCGGTTTACTGCATCCATCCGCTTGTTACCATCACGAACCATGTTCAACAAAGCATCTAATTGAGCGGTGCTGAGGTATTCACCACGAGCATCTGCTTGGGAAACTACTTTGGCAAACGCATCTAACATCGGTCTTATCTCCTATCTGCTTGATTTTAGATTTGTTCTGCTTCCAAATGAAAACTTAAAAAGTTTTCTACTGATGTCAGGCTGTAACAGCAGTATGAAAGGTATAAACAGACATCTACGATACAGTTTAATGGCATCCAGGCTTCTAAATTAAAAGTTTTTAACAAAACTTAAACTTTAGCTGTAAATACTGGAAAGCCGAGCAAGCAACACTTTGGTCAACCCCAATTTGTGTTTTTACCTTCCAAAATAAGTTTATACAATACCTTTGCCCTTCGTTTTATTAAAAATTATTGTGACGTAGTTTCAATCGCTTACAAAACTTAACATTTGCTCTAAGGAGTATGGAACATGAGAAAAATGAATAAGTATTATTGCTTATAAGGCTTGTCGTTAGACCATCGCAGTCCTCAAAAATACCAAAACGTGATCGCACATTTCCTCAAACCCAATAAATGCGATCGCACATCTTCTCAAACAACCAAAAAGCGATCGTACTTCCCATCATTAACACAAACGCTCTCACAGCGAGACTTTGGATATACTGAAACTAGAACCAACTACCTGAGAATATTTGAATGCATGACAAATCGTGAAGAATTAATTCAAGAACTAGAACATGCGCCTGATGATGTAGTTCAATCGGTACTAGATTTTTTGAATAGGGTAAAAGCTACACGCAAAACTCATCCCCTCGCAAAATTTGCAGGGATTTTAAGTGATGTCGAAGCCGAAGAATTAAAACGGGTGATAACCGCAGAATGTCGGCAGGTGGATGTAAATGAGTGGTGAGATTACCCTTGATACTTCTGTGGCTGTACGTTTTTTGAATGGGGATGAAGTGGTTGTGTCGCGGGTACTAGCTTTACCAGAAATAGTTTTACCAATTGTAGGTTGGTGTAGAATACTGAAATCCAAGATTTGTACTCTACATTAGTAAACAAAATATGATGATTTTGGATGTACTATAAGGAATACGATTTGATTTTTGAACATATGTTAAAACTAAAAATCCCGTTTTATAAGGCTTTTCTCGGAAATTTAGTTCAAAAACCAGACAGGAGTCCTATATGCAGGTTGAGATTATTAATTCAAGATAAAAAATTTCTTGAATCTCCACTCAACCTACTGTTTACTTTGTAATAGAGTACAATTCTGAGTTTTCTCAAAAATATCTAATGTTATGGAGTTGGTTTAACCCAATTTAATGCTATTTGTGTTGAAAATGCCTGATAAAGCCGCTTTCCGAAACATTGTTCGCTAGCTTCATCAATCACTTCAATAAAAGCTAATAGTAGTTCCGGGCTACTCCAAGATTTACCTAGTAAGTGGTAAATAAACTCTGTAAATTGATTTGATGTTGTACAATTTTCTAAATCAAAATAAGACATATTCGATTGATATTTACTATTGGATAAATACAAATCAAATTGAATTGTTAGATTATTTCTATCGAACCAAATACGATAAAATTTACCGTCTCTATCTTCTAACCAGTGGTAGGAAGGCTTATTTCTTTTTTCTAGTTTTATTTGCTTTGATTTTTCTATTAATTGAGCCACGGTAAAACATTCTGAAGGTAGTCTGCCGTCTTCGACTTTATCAAGTTCGCTAGCAGCAATAAACTCTACTACTTTTACCCACCGCTCAATAGTTTGATTTACAATTGAATTCATAATTTTTGCTGATAGAATAGATAATATAAACATTTTAATATTCCCATTGTATCACAGCAAAACAAAAAAATACAATCTTTGTATTCATTCTATTGTTGATCTATATTGCGCTAATTTAAGCTAATAGCGCATGGCGTAAATAAGGCACTATTAATCTGAATATAAAAGCTTTAAATATAAGCTTTCGTGTCTTTTGCCTTTTGCCTTTTGCCTTCTCTTACTAATACATTACTGTTACATTACTGTGTAAATAAAGCATACATTTAAAACAGTTAACAAGCTTCTTCCATCAGAGTTCTTTCTTTTGATATTTGCCTTACCCTACCCACTTCCCAAAAAAATCAACCACAATAATAACTGTACGTTTGCTGATTTTGACCTTGCGATGGGGAATTATGTCTTACACAGCTTAAGTTCTAGCTCATAAAAGAATTCAGGCATTTTCATTGCGGAAAGAATTTGTTTTTGAAGCTGGTTGATGGGGGTAATAAAGATAGTAGAATCAGGGAGGAAATAAAGATTTAGGTTACAAAAAACCTTAAGCATTTGTTCAGAGGAAGGGCGGTCAGTTTTTCGCTTGGGATTGCCATCATAAAGACCTTGGAAAGACTCTTGAGTTTGTTGAAGTGCGAGTCTAACAACAAACTCCATTAGAGTAAAAACGCACAAAGCAATGTTTAACAGAAACATCAAGCCAGTGATTCGATTTTGATTCTGAAAGTAAATCGGTAGGGCAGGTAAGGCACCCCTCTTGAAACCACCCAATTTGTCAATGTATAACCCAAAATGGAGCTAACCGGTCTCGAACCGGTGACCTCTACAATGCCATTGTAGCGCTCTACCAACTGAGCTATAACCCCGCAGATGAATAACAAATGTTCCCTAGTATTATACCTAAAGCTGGCTGTTAATACTATGAAACTGAGAAAATTTAAATATTATTGATACCTATATTTTGGAACTATAAGACAAATTAATCTCAACGACCAGTCATTTTTATATGTGTAGCAAATAGCTCATACAGTGTCCCATTAAAAAATACACAACTAGCATGGCAGCAGCAGCTAAAGCAACTAATGTGCCCGCCAGCATTAGGGAAAATTCTTTCAGTTCTACAGCCCTTTCCATCAGGTGTAGCGACCAGGCGACTAGCGCTACATCAAAAACTAATATAGGTATTAACATTTGTCTTAAAATATATTTATTCTTCTTAACTAAGCTTAACACTAATTCCCAAAACTGTGTCTAACATAGTTATTTAACTCAACCATCTAGCCAAAGGGTGGTGGTTAGATGGTTATTAGTTTTGTTTATCGGTTAGATAGTTGGGATAAACAGAGAAGGGATGCGAACGGGAACTTGACGATCGCGCAAATAATTCTTGATTTGGCTGACAGTTAATTGTCCGTAATGTAACAAGGAAGCTAAAAGTGCAGCTTCGGCTCTACCATCAGTGAGAGCAGAATGGATGTGTTCACAAGTACCCGCACCACCCGAAGCGACGACGGGAATTTGTACAGCATCGGCAATTGCCCGTGTTAAATTGAGGTCGTATCCTGCTTGAGTACCATCAGCATCCATACTAGTCACAAGTAATTCTCCTGCACCACGTTTTTCGACTTCCCTTGCCCAAGAAAGGGCATCAATCCCAGTATTTTCTCTACCACCTCTGACGTAGACATCCCAGCCTGGATTGTCGGGATTTTGGCGCTTACGGGCATCAATAGCAACGACTATACATTGATTACCAAAGCGATCGCTGGCACGATTGATAAAATCGGGGTCGCGTACCGCCGCAGAATTAATACTAACCTTGTCTGCTCCTGCGCGTAACAAACTTTTAACATTTTCTAAGGATTGAATACCGCCACCAACTGTCAGGGGAATAAATACCTGCTCTGCGGTTCGATAAACAACATCAATAATCGTATCGCGGTCTTCATGAGTAGCTGTAATATCAAGAAACACTAACTCATCAGCACCGGCTTCATTGTAAACCTTAGCTAATTCCACCGGGTCGCCTGCATCCTTAAGGTTGACAAAGTTAACTCCTTTTACAACTCGTCCCGCCTTCACATCCAGGCACGGTAAGATTCTTTTAGCTAACATGAAAATTTTTACACTCCTTAGTAGTTGCCCGGAACTTAAATTTTAAATTGATGAGCGCACTCAGGTGAAAAAAAATAATTGGGGAGTTGGGGAGTCGGGAGGATGGGGAGAGTGGGAGAATATAAGAAGAAAATGTTTATTTTTTATCCCCTTTTATTTTGATCCGTTTTCCCAGACCTCACACATTAAAGAACAATAAACCAAGTTATGGCAATCATCTCCTCAAAAAGACAGCCTCCCAACCCGGATGAGGAACCGAAGCGAAAGCGAGAAAATTCTCAGGCGAAAAAAAAAGATGACTTAAATTTGCGATCGCTCGATAATTCTGCCGATAATAATCAGCTTTTGCAACCGCAGGCAGCCGTAGATGAACAAGGGAAGCAAGAAGAGAGTATTCGTCCCCATCGTTTTGCTGATTATATTGGGCAAAAAGATTTAAAGGACGTGCTGGAAATCGCCATCAAAGCGGCAAAATTGAGAGGCGAGGTACTTGACCATTTGTTACTATATGGTCCTCCGGGATTGGGTAAAACGACAATGGCGATGATTTTGGCTTCCGAGATGGGGGTAAATTATAAAATTACTAGTGCCCCAGCCTTGGAACGTCCTCGCGATATTGCTGGTTTACTGGTTAATCTCAAACCAGGCGATGTTTTATTTATTGATGAAATTCATCGTCTATCGAGAATGACTGAGGAAATTTTATACCCAGCGATGGAGGACTATCGCTTAGATGTCACTGTTGGTAAGGGAACTAGTGCCCGGACTCGGAGTATTCCCCTGGCTAAATTTACACTAGTAGGGGCGACAACTAGGGTTGGTGCATTAACTTCACCATTACGCGATCGCTTTGGGTTGGTACAAAAATTACGATTTTATGAGGTGAAGGAACTGAGTCAAATCGTCATTCGTAGCGCTCAGTTACTGAATACATCGATCAATGAAGAAGGTGCGGAGGAAGTTGCTCGTCGGGCAAGGGGAACACCAAGAATTGCTAATAGATTACTAAAGCGTGTCCGTGATTATGCTGAGGTGAAGAAGGTAGGGGAAATAAATCAAGTTATTGCCGCCGAGGCACTGCAACTATTTCAGGTTGACCCTGTGGGATTAGATTGGACTGACCGGAGAATGTTGAGTGTAATTATTGAACAATTTAATGGTGGTCCGGTTGGCTTGGAGACAATTGCCGCAGCGACAGGAGAAGATACACAAACGATTGAGGAAGTCTACGAACCTTATCTCATGCAAATCGGCTATTTGAGTCGGACTCCCCGTGGTAGAACTGCAACGACTGCTGCCTACAAACATATGGGATTTAAGCCACCAAAACTGCCGAATGAACAATTGTCTTTATTAAACGAATAGAGAATAGCGAAAAGATTGACCGAATGAAGAGCGAAATTTTGATTATTGGTGGCGGGATTATGGGCTTGGCAACCGCTATCGAACTGAAAATGCGGGGTTGCAATGTGACTGTCATTAGTCGCGACTTTCAAGCGGCAGCGACGTTTGCGGCGGCGGGAATGTTGGCACCGGAAGCCGAACAAGTACAAGGAGCAATGCGCGAATTGTGTGTGCGATCGCGTAGTCTGTACCCGGAATGGACTAGCAAACTCGAACAAATCACTGGTCTGAATCCAGGATACTGGGCTTGTGGGATTTTGTCACCTGTTTACCAAGTCAGACAGGAACAAGGGGAAAATATTTCTTCCTGCCCCCTCCCCAATTGGCTCGACAAACAAACTATTCACCAATACCAATCAGGACTTGGGGAAGATGTAATTGGCGGCTTTTGGTATCCTGACGATGCTCAAGTTGATAACCGGGCTTTGGCACAAACATTATTATCTGCGGCTCAATCTTTGGGTGTGGAAATTCGGGAAAATATTCTCGTGGAAGGGATTCAACAGCAGCAAGGACAAGTAATAGGTTTGCAAACCAACATTGGTATCATGCGGGCTGAACATTACGTCTTGGCAACTGGAGCTTGGTCTGATGAATTATTACCTCTATCAGTGCGCCCATGTAAAGGGCAAATGTTGAGCTTAGTTGTTCCTGACTATTTACCAAAATTACCTTTAAATCGTATTTTATTTGGCGAAGAAATATATATTGTTCCAAGACAAGTACGTGGAGTGTCTCCCAACAATACTCAAAAAGAACCTAGAAAAATTATTATCGGTGCCAGCGTCGAAGATGTCGGTTTTACACCTAATAATACTGCTATTGGCATCGCTAATTTATTACAAAAAGCTATCCGTTTATTCCCGGAAATCAGAGATTATGCGATCGCGCAAATGTGGTGGGGATATCGCCCGACAACCCCAGATGAATTACCGATTTTAGGTGAAAGTCCCCTGAAAAATCTCACTTTTGCCACTGGACACCATCGCAACGGTATTTTACTTGCACCCATCACCTCAGTTTTAATTGCCGATTTAATTACAGGGCAAAAAAAAGACCCTCTCCTCGCCAATTTCCATTACTCGCGCTTTCAATCACAAAATCAGTCATCTACACCCACGCCGATGTTTACGAACTCCACAAATTTGACGAATCTCTCCAATGGCAATGGCAAGGGCATAACAGTGCAGACTCCGAATACTCCGACGGCACAATCGCCAATTGGAGATTCACCCCTAATAATTGCGGGAAAAACCTTTAAATCCCGTTTGATGACAGGTACAGGTAAATATCGCAGCATGGCAGAAATGCAGCAAAGTGTCATTTCTAGCGGTTGTGAAATTGTCACCGTGGCTGTGCGCCGCGTCCAAACTAATGCACCTGGACATGAGGGTTTGGCTGAAGCTCTAGATTGGAGCAAAATTTGGATGTTGCCCAATACCGCAGGCTGCAAAACTGCTGAAGAAGCGATTCGCGTTGCCAGATTGGGGCGGGAAATGGCGAAGTTATTGGGACAGGAAGATAATAATTTTATTAAGTTAGAAGTAATACCTGATGCCAAGTATTTACTCCCAGACCCAATCGGCACTCTCCAAGCCGCCGAACAATTGGTGAAAGAAGGATTTGCCGTCTTACCCTACATCAACGCTGACCCCATGCTGGCAAGACATTTAGAGGATGCTGGCTGTGTCACGGTGATGCCATTAGCTTCACCCATTGGTTCCGGACAAGGTTTGAAAACCACCGCAAATATCCAAATTATTATTGAAAATGCCAAAATACCTGTAGTTGTTGATGCTGGTATTGGCGCACCATCCGAAGCCGCCCAAGCAATGGAAATGGGTGCAGACGCATTACTAATTAATAGCGCGATCGCACTTGCCCAAAACCCGGCTGCGATGGCTTACGCCATGAACCTAGCCGCAGTCGCTGGACGCACCGCATATCTGGCGGGAAGAATGCCAATGAAAGATTATGCGATCGCTTCTTCACCGTTAACAGGAACGGTTAATTAGACGCGGAGAGGGGGAGATGGGGAGATGGGGAGATGGGGAGAGGGGGAGATAGGGAGAGGGGGAGATAGGGAGAGGGGGAGATGGGGAGATTGATGTGTCCTCAGATTTTTGATAAATGGGATAAAATCTTTCTCCATGTCTTTTCCCAGTACCCCATAGCGTCCCAGTTTGCTGTATCATATGCATTCCGACGCACTTAAAGGTTGGAATGCACCTCTGACTTCTAATTGGTGTAAAATCGCCCCTGAATTGGGATTTCGCATTAAAGAACGCAAAAACTTTAAACAAGTATGGTTGTAGTTTTCGATATCCAATTCTTCCAGGATACGGATTTTTTGCGATCGCGATAAATAACCTTTTACCTGGGCAATTGCAGCTAGAATCGATTGCTGCCTCAACTGCATCATTCGCAAAAAGTCAACTAAAATTTTGACAATTAAATCTTGACTCGATTGCGTGAGAGACATTTGGTGAAATAACATAACACCAGTACCATGATGACGACTTTCATCGGCTAGAAAACCTTGTAAAGTTAAGCTCAAATCGGGTTCACGACACTCAATTGCTAAACTCCGGTAATGACTTAAACTCCATCCTTCCAAAACAACCTGAAGTACAAATAAAATTACCGCTTTGTCTTCAGTGTCAACAATATCCGTGAGGAATTTGAGTAATGGATGTTCTAATTCCAATATTTGAGCTTGAGATTTTGGCAAAAAGCGACTGATTTGCGCCAAATGGGTGACTTCATCAGCACTGTATAAAGCATAAAGCATCTGCTCCTGAGTGCTTTCTGACAGTAGCACCATTTTTGCCATGTAATATACACCTACTTTTTCGATCGCATAGGCTTCTTCCAAAATATTACAACTACACAACTGTAATATTTTTGCCCGTTCTGCGATCGGTGCATTTTGGAAAATAGTGACTTTATCCAAGCCAAAAAAACTAGCACCCCAGTAAACTAAACTATGGGGTTGGGCAACTGTCAGAGATGCAGAAAACTGCCCCAATCGAGAATATAAAGCCGAAGACAGCCAGCAACTCAGCTTATCTTCGACTTCAGGTACATTTGAACCTGTGATTATTTGTTGTTTAATCATTTATTAATGGGACGACACGAAAACTAATTGTGTCGTAGTGATTACATAACTTCGATAATTAACTAGCTGCGATATAGATAAAAGTTCTTGTTTTGCATCTTGACACCCCTCGAATCAATTGGGTGGAGCTTTACCCATGGGATATTTCTGAAGAGACAGTTGTATATTCCCATCGCCCAATTCTAGCCAAGTCAAAACCCGCTTAGAGAGTTCATCGGCAGTGAAGTTTTGAGTGAAATCTTTCGAGCAGAGCATTTGGCTTCTCCGATTCGCTTACCGCAATCAAAATTGCCCCATATTTAAGACTGTCATATCTACCTGAGTTTAGTTATTTAGGCATGTGGCAGTAAATAATCTGTCCCATTTTTTACCCATTTGCGGACAACTGCTGAAACTTCCATGATTGCGAATAGTAATTTTTAATTTGATACATATACTGTTCCAGTATTCGTGAGGTTGCAGACACGAGAGAAAAGCTCCGACAGTAGCTGCTCATCAAAAATTTACCTTAATAAATACTGGAAAAAAATCTCATCCTTTGGGCTGTAGCAGTTATCCTGGTTTTAAGTGGTGTTAGGCATGTTTCTCTGTGGATGATGCCAATAACATTTAAGTAATATTCGCTCTGGCTTTCATCAGGGACGATAAGTGTACAAGAGAGGTGAAAAGAAGTGTTGAAAACACTTTTAGTAATTACCATTGGCATTTTGCCATCGCTATTTTCGTTGTGGGTAATTCGCAAAGCTCAGTGGCGAACTCGTGCGCGACTAAGACAAGTATCTGCGAACTTTCCAGGGATAAGACGAATTCCCAGGGATACTCCTTGGGAAACACCGCGCCATTCCCCACAAGAGACACTGCGCGATCGCTATTATCTTGAAGGAGTCGGTTATCTGATTGGCGATATTAGCTGCCAGTTTAATGCTCGTTCTGGCTACATTCGCTGTGCTGTCAATCCTAGTGGTCCCTGCAATGGTTGTCGTTTTTATGAGCAGCGCGAATCGAGTTATAGCGAAACCAATATGTGAATTGAAAGTGTATTAATCTATTTTATTTCTTGTATTGCTTTTTTTTATTTCTTGTGTTTCTTTTATTTATACTTCTTTCCTGACTTTAGAAAATACAAACTTCCAGCCCAGAGTGTAAAAAACTATTGATAAAGAAAGTATCAAACTACATCTATCGCGAGACTGATTGTTTTTTAAAGTAGTGGGAGCAAGACGCTCCCTCCCGGTAGTAGCAGACAAGATGCCGGAACTACTAGATATTTTAAAATGGACGAGGTTTCAGTTTAGTCCTTGAGGGAGAAACCCGATTTATTACCAAACAAGTAAGATGATGCTAAGTAGGTCGGTGGGAAAAAACACAACTATCTTAAGAAAGATAAACAAGGCTAAAACCCTCTTCCCTCCTGCCTCCTGCCCTCTGCCTCCTGCCTAATCCCAATGATAAATATTCACGCCTACTTACTTAAATGCTCCAATTCAATAAACTGGTGTTCTTTGGTATTTCTAAAAAATTCGGATCAGACTAAAGGCTTAAATACCAAAAACAATCTTTCTTTATTCTTAAGGTTTAGTTGATAAATATCCCTTAACCTATTGGTCGTAATGATTAGCCTTTTGTCAACTGTTAATTAACAGTTGCCAACCTTTCCCAGAAATAGCAAACTTAAATTTATTAGTAAAATTAGAATCAGAAATCATTTCGTTGTTAAGGAATAGTTGTGAAGAAAATGAAATATTACAAATGGTTCTGGTCAGTGCCACTAGGGGGCGACTTTGACGCATGGGGTACGAGTACGTACTTTTTGGAAATCGGGGAAGGTGCCTACACCCATCGCCAAATTGAAGTTTACGAAAATGGCAATGTTTTGTTTTATGACAATAACCATTTCAGCGATAATTATGGGAGGTTAAGCGATAAACCGATTATTGACGATAATTTAGAAGAATTTGAAATTAGTAAAGCCGAATTTGAGCAGGTTTGGAACTCCAAAGTACCCATGAATCGATAATTGATAATCGATAATAGATGTTAGTCTAATTAATTTTATGTTGAAGCTCCCCAGCTTCGTTTTGCTGTCCAATGACGATCCGAATTTTGATAAACATCTATATTCTTTAAGCCAGCTTGCTCAATTAAATTCCTCACTTCATCAATTGTCAGCGCAGCCTGGAGAGAATCGCCAAACAACTTTTTTTGACGTGCATCACAATCCTTCGTAATACTATCAACTAATGCATTTAGCGTTTCAATATTGGCGGGTCTAAATAAATCACGGATCAAAATACCCCCATGAGGCTTGAGAATACGCTTAATCTCCTGAAAAAAAGGTAATGGTTCAGCTAGATGATGGACAAGACTATTTGACACAACCAAGTCAAATTGTCCATCCTCATAAGGTAGATTTTTGACATCAACTAATTCAAAGCGAATCTGCTCTTGTAAATTTACTTGCTCCACCTGTTGTTGAGCAATTTGCAACATACTTGCAGCCAAATCAACCCCAATGAATTGCCACTGCGGACGCAATTGCGCCATTATCGTGGGTATTCGACCAGGTCCAGTACCCGCATCAAGGACTAAAATAGGTTGAGTAGGTGCTAGAGCGATCGCATCATTCGCAAATGCAGTATTTACCTCAGTAAAATCCATTGCATCATATGCTATTGATTCTTCCCAAGTATCCATTACTTCAGGTTCAAGTATTCTGTCCATATTTTTTGACTCCCTACTCCCATTCACTGGCGATAACAGTTGCCTATTAACCACTATTAACCACTATTAAGCAAATATGAGTATTTAATTTTGCGTGAGAGAAAAATACTATTTCTGGGAACACTAAAAGCATCAGAAGAGTTACCAGGGAGCATTGAATGTGGAAAAGGAATGGAATCATTCAAAAAACGCGGTTCCTACACAGATGACAACGCATCTCCACCCAAAACAATGGGGCACTATTTCCCATGAGTTTAATAATCCATCAGCAGAAGAACTAACTTCACCACTAGATGGGTATGCATCTGATGCATCGCGACTATTGCAGCAAGGATTTCAACAGCAACAGGCGGGTGAAGTTATTGCCGCAACAAAGTCTTTACAAGAAGCTTTAGCATTATTTCAAGCATGTGGCGATTTACAAGGAGAAGCACAAAGCCTCAGTTGTTTAGTGCTTGTTGCTTATAATTCTGGAGACTATAAAGCTGCCATATCATATTCTCAGCAATGTTTAACTTTAGTAGAGAACATATCAGATTTACATTTGCAATTGCAGGCTCTGTCGCATATTGGTAATTCCCACCGTCATTTAGGCAACCAGGAAAAAGCGATTGAGTTTCTCAACCGATGTTTGGATATTGCTACTGCTCAAGGGGATAAAAGAAGTCAGGTGGCAACACTAAATAACTTAGGATTGGTATATAAAGCCCAGGGCAATTTACAACAAGCAGTTAAACTCAAAGAGCAAAGTCTGAAACTTGTTCGAGAACTTCAAGATAATTGGGGCGAGGAACAGGTTTTAAAAAATTTGGGTAATTCTTGGTACGCCTTAGGTGATTATGCCAAAGCGATCGCATATTACCAAGAATGCTTAAAACTCTGTTACATAATTAAAAATTATCGGAATAGCATTCAAGTTCTCAAAAATTTAGGTAATGCATCATATGCTTTAGGAAATTATCATCAAGCAATTCAGTATTACGAGGAACGATTCAAATTAGCTTGCCAAATCAAAGACAAGCATAGTCAAGAACAATCATTAAGTAGTTTAGGGGTAGTTTGCGAAGCTTTGGGGGATTATTCCAATGCCATTAAGCATTATGAAAAACGTTTAGAATTAGCCAAAGCGATAAAAGATATTCGCATCCAAGAACAGGCGCTATCCAGCCTGAAAGCTGCTTCCTATGCCTTGGGGGACTATACCAAAGTGATGCAATACGAGCGGATGATTAATAATTCGTAATTATTAACTAAATGACATCATGGGCTAATCTCTGACAATTAGAATTTCTCCGCGTCTCTAAATCTCCCTGTCACTCTTAATAATAAGTATTCAACCGTAGATGATGATATGACTCGGCAGTTCTAATTACTTTTGACTTCTTTGCTGAAGATATTTCAGTGCTTCCGAGGTTTGAATTTGGGGGAATTCTGCGTAAAAATTGCTGACACTGTGAAAGGGTTCGGGTGTTTCTAAAACAATAATCCGGTTTTGTTTGCTAATTAACTTCTGCTGATTGCGATCGCAATTATCTCCAGAATTATCGCACCAATTCTGTAACCAAGGTAATAATTGTGGAGGGGCTACTGGTGAACAGATGAAAATTTGTGCTGGTGCCAACAAATTTAATGCTTTTGCTGCCACTGCTATTGTCATCCCAGTGGCGATACCGTCATCAACTAAAATTAATGTCGCACCTTGAGGATTCACTTGGGGACAAAATGGCAGAAATTGTGATTCCAAGGATTTAGCTTTATTGATAGCAATTTCCATTACTACTTGACGTTGACGTGAATTTCCTCGAAAGTTAAACAACTTCTCATTAGCCCACAGCACCAAACCGGATGCAGTCACGGCTCCAATTGCCAATTCTGGGTTACTGGGATGGCTAATTTTTTTTGCTACCAGTACGGTGAGTGGACAGTTTAACAAATCCGCAATTGGCGCAGCCACAGGTAAACCCCCACGTGGTAGTGCATAAACAATTGGAATTGGCTCAACTCCAGATTCTATCAATTGCTGTCTTAAATTCGCTTGAATAATTTCTGCTAATCTTTCGCCAGCTTGAGTTCGATTCAAAAAAAAAGGGGCATCTGTCATCAGCTTATCCCCATTAATGGTTAATTAATTTCCAAAATGCTAATGCCTTTATCATGACTGATTTTGTCTGCGAGTGAGCAATAAAAAAATTAGTGCAGCAAATATCAAGTCTATTAAATTGTGTATTCCCATTTTCCTGTTCGCTAGGCATAAATCCACGAGTCCCAATGCGCGTGACACACTACGAATTTTCCATCACATTCGTAATTGCTTTAACGGCTCCAAAATCAATTAAAACTATTTTTTGATCCAGATGACGGCGAATCAGGTTTGTGGGTTTAATGTCGCGATGAATGACATTTTCTTTATGAACAAATTCAAGAATTTTTAAAACATCTTGTAAAAATGCGATCGCTTGCTTTTGAGTCCATTTTTGACCAGATTGACGGGGACGTGAAGGGCAAAGGGGATGTCTGTCACACTCTGACTGCATTGCTTTCCCATAAGCTTTGACAAAAAAAGATGACTAATACCTAAATTCAATCTAAAATTTAGTGTCTAAAATCTAAGTGTGTACGATGGTTGACCTCACACCGAATTCGAGTTTTAGTTTGACAATACGCCTAGAAGTTCCCAATCGCGTGGGGATGTTGGCTTCTGTAACATCATCGATCGCATCCAATGGTGGTAATATCGGTCAGATTGATTTAATTGAGCAAACAAGGGCTATTTCCACCCGTGATATTACTGTTGATGCGGCAAGCACGGAACATGCTGAGATGATTGTCCAGGCGGTGAAAAACTTGCCTGAGATTAACGTTGTCAATGTTTACGATCGCACTTTCAATTTACATCGCGGTGGCAAAATTAGCATCACTAGTCGCATCCACCTCAAAAGTGTGTCGGATTTAGCGATGGCTTACACGCCTGGAGTTGGCAGGGTTTGTAAGGCTATTGCCCAAAATCCTGAAGATGTCTACAATTTCACAATTAAGGGGAATACTGTAGCCATTGTCACCGATGGCAGTGCTGTACTGGGTCTGGGAAACTTAGGTCCCGAAGCCGCTTTACCTGTGATGGAAGGCAAAGCAATGTTATTTAAGGAGTTCGCAGGTATCGATGCTTTTCCCATTTGTTTAGCAACCCAAGATACCGATGAAATCGTGAATACAGTCAAAAATCTGGCTCCAGTTTTTGGTGGTGTCAATCTTGAGGATATTGCTGCACCTCGTTGTTTCGAGATTGAGGAAAGATTGCGGCGCGAGTTGGATATTCCCGTTTTCCACGATGACCAACATGGTACTGCAATTGTCACCTTAGCGGCGTTATTTAATGCCTTAAAGGTGGTACATAAGCCGATGGATAAAATTCGGATTGTGATTAACGGTGCGGGTGCTGCGGGTGTAGCGATCGCTCGTTTACTCAAAAAAGCTGGTGCGGAGACAATATTAATGTGTGACTCTAAAGGTATTCTCTCAACCACTCGTACTGACTTAACGGAAGAAAAACAGGAATTTGCTGTTAAAGCCCAAGGCAGCCTCGCTGGGGCAATTCAAGGTGCAGATGTATTTATCGGTGTGAGTGCGCCGGGAGTTCTGACACCAGAAATGGTACGTTCAATGGCAAAAGACCCGATTGTCTTTGCAATGGCAAATCCGATTCCCGAAATCCAGCCGGAATTAGTCACTCAAGATGTGGCTGTGATGGCAACAGGGCGCAGTGATTATCCGAACCAAATCAACAATGTCTTGGCATTTCCAGGAGTCTTCCGGGGCGCATTAGACTGTCGTGCGGAGACGATTACAACCTCAATGTACCTCGAAGCTGCCAGTGCGATCGCATCTTTGGTTAAACCATCGGAACTCAATAAAGAACATATCATCCCGTCTGTATTCGACGAGCGTGTCTCCACCGCAGTTGCCGCAGCAGTTCAACGTGCCGCCCGTGAGGATGGGATTGCCCGTTCTTAGTTTTTCCAATTAGGAGCCATGTAAAAATAAGTTGAACAATTTAATATTGGTAGTGCAAGCATCTTGCTCGCGCGGGCAAGATGCCCGTACTACTTATTACTTATTTTTACTTGATACCTTATTGCTAATTTCACCTGACTTCAAGTTTTTGGTGATGATTAAGTTAATGTTTGGGTCGTGTTTAGCCTCAATTATTCAGGATTAAGTTAATCAGTAGTAATTCCTGTGGAACCATAGGGCATTCATCCTCGAAATTTTCTATTTTCAGGGTTAACAACTGTTAACCCTTACATTAATTAATTGCCAAGTTAAAGTTATAATTGATGGAATTATTTATTCATGATTCAAAAAGATTTATAAATATTCATAAATTATGAGACGGCGAAAATTTTTCAAGTATGGTGTTGCAACTAGCGCTGGATTAATATTTGTAGGCTGCGTTAAGAGCGATCGCAATTCCCCATCTCAGGTGACTGTTCCAGCTTCACCTATATTAGCAAAGGAACCACTTCAGGTCGGATTTGTTTATATTGGTCCTGTGGGTGATTTTGGTTGGACTTATGCCCATGATTTGGGACGCAGAGAAATGGAAGCAAATCTCAAAGAAAAGGTGAAAACAACTTTTGTAGAAAATGTCAGCGAAGGTGCAGATGCGGAGAGGGTAATTAGGCAGTTAGCACTGGATGGAAATAAGTTGATTTTCACGACTTCATTCGGTTATATGAATCCAACTTTGAAGGTGGCAAAAGATTTTCCGCAAGTGGTATTTGAACATTGTACGGGATACAAACGGGCGGCAAATGTTGGGACTTATTTAGGTAGATTTGAAGAACCGCGATATTTAACGGGAATGATTGCGGGAAAAATGACAAAATCAAATATTATTGGTTTTATTGGTGCTTATCCAATTCCTGAGGTAATTCGCGGAATTGGTGCGTTTACTCAAGGAGTTAGATTTACCAATCCCCAAGCAAAAGTTCGCGTAATTTGGGCGCAAACTTGGTATGATCCAGCTAAGGAAAGGGAAACTGCACAAGCTTTAGTAAGTTTAGGTGCGGATGTTTTAGCCCAGCATACAGATTCAGCAGCCCCAATTCAATTAGCAGAAGAAAAGGGAATTTATGCTTTTGGTTACAACACTGATATGAGCAAGTTTGGAGCAAAAGCGCATTTAACTGCGGCAATTAATCAATGGGGAAAGTTTTACACTGATAAAGCTTTAGCTGTCATCAATGGAACTTGGAAATCTGAGGAGGTTTGGCAGGGAATCGCCCAAGGATTTGTCGATATTTCACCCATGAATCCAGTAATTCCTCCAGATGTCCAACAGTTAGTTAATACTAAACGTGAGGAGATAATTAAAGGTGTTGCTCATCCGTTTGCTGGTCCCATTAAAGACCAAAAAGGTGTGATTCGTGTTCCCCAAGGAAAAGTATTGGATGATAAAGGGCAATTAGCAATGAATTGGTATGTTGAAGGTATTGAAGGTTCGCTGCCCAAATTACAAAGTTAAGACTCATGAACTTGCCGCGATCGCAACTACAAAATATTACAAAACTATACTCAGGTAATATTGCCAATCAAGGGATAAATCTGACAATTCAACCTGGTGAAATTCATGGGTTGTTAGGGGAAAATGGTGCGGGGAAAAGTACCCTGATGCAGATACTTTATGGATTAGTTAGTGCTGATGCTGGAGAAATTTTTTGGGAAGGGACACAAGTTAAATTCAATCATCCCCTACAAGCTAAGAAACTGGGGATTTCTATGGTTTTTCAACATTTTTCCTTATTTGAAACACTTACTGTCACTGAAAATGTCGCTTTAGCATTACCACAATCAGGAAAATTTAATTTATCACAGGTTGACCGCAAAATTCGCATTATTTCCCAAGAATATGGTTTAAAAATTAATCCCGACTATCCTGTTTATAAATTATCAGTAGGAGAAAAACAACGAGTCGAAATTATTCGCTGTCTCTGCCAAGCTACAAAGTTATTAATATTAGATGAACCGACTGCTGTCTTAACTCCTCAAGAAACTAATAAATTATTTCAAATTTTCAGACAAATTGCCTCAACTGGCTGTAGTATCCTCTTCAGTAGTCATAAATTAGACGAAGTCAAAGCACTTTGTCACAAAGTGACAATATTACGCCAGGGAAAAGTTGTCGCCGAATGCAACCCAAAATCAGAAACAACTGCAAATTTAGCAAAGATGATGATTGGCGAAGAATTACCGCCAAGGCGAAAACGGCAATTAATGCCTCCAGGTGCAGTATCTTTACAAGTACAAGATTTATCTTTACCAGCACCGCATCAATTTGCCACAGCATTACAAAAAATTAATCTTCAAGTCTGCACTGGTGAAATAGTTGGTATTGCTGGAGTTGCCGGAAATGGACAGCAGGAACTTTTAGCTTTGTTGAGTGGGGAAATATTATCTCCCCAGGCAAACATGATTATGCTGGGAGAAATGCCAATTGGTAGTTATGGTGCGGCACAGCGTCGTCGTTTGGGATTAGGATATGTGCCAGAAGAACGTTTGAGTAAGGGTGTTGTCCCCAGCTTAAATTTGCTCGAAAATGCTCTGCTAACTGCTTATGGACAAGGTTTGTTGCGGCGGGGTTTGATTAGAAATCGCAAGCTCAACGATTGGACAAACAGAATTTGTCATGCTTTTAATGTCCAAGATGCTGCTAAAAATATCAACCTGCATATCCCCATCAACAGCTTATCGGGTGGTAACGTGCAAAAGTTTATTATGGGGCGGGAAATCCAACAACATCCGGCTGTCTTAATTGCTGCCCATCCAACTTGGGGTGTAGATGTGAAAGCAACAGCTACCATCCACGATGCCTTAATAGAAATGCGTGATTCCGGCGCTAGCGTTTTGGTAGTTTCCGAAGATTTGGATGAACTATTGACTTTTTGCGATCGCATTGCTGTAATCTACAAAGGACAAGTATCTGAGTTAATCTCTGTTAATAGTATCTCCCGCAATCAGATTGGAGAATTAATGTTAGGTATTGGGTTTAAGAGACCATTTATCAAGTAAAGTATGAAGCATTGTTGCCCAGGGAGAAACCCGATTTCTCATCAAAAATTAAGATAGTGCTTAATACTTAAATCCCAGAATGATGCACCTGAAAATAGAACCACGCAATACTCCATCAAGATTATGGCAAATATTATCTCCCTTATTAGCATTAATATTAACGTTAATTACCGGAGGTATTTTATTTAGTAGTTTAGGAAAATCACCAATTGACGCATTACAGACAATACTTATCTCACCCTGGTTAACTTTATATGGATTAACGGAACTAGGGGTGAAAGCAGCACCAATTCTATTAATTAGTGTTGGTTTAGCTATCTGCTTTCAAGCTAAAGTATGGAATATTGGTGCAGAAGGACAATTAACAGTTGGGGCAATTTCTGCGAGTGCTGTAGCTTTGACTTTACCAAATTTAAGTTTAAGTTTTAACAATTACAGTTTATTAATCTTGAGTTTACTCGCTGGCATAGTTGGCGGGATAATTTGGTCTGCAATTCCAGCAATATTAAAAGTAAGATTTCATGCTCATGAAATTCTCACAAGTTTAATGTTAAATTATGTCGCCATTTCATTATTAAATTACTTATTACAAGGTTTATTAAAAGACCCAAATGGATTAAATTTTCCCGAATCAGCGCTATTTTCGCCATTTGCCACTTTACCCAGATTAATTGTGGGCACTCGCTTACATTTCGGGATACTACTTGCACTCATCGCCGCAATCATTATCTGGGGAATATTCAAGCTGACATTTTTCGGCTTTAGCGTCAAAGTTGTTGGTTCAAGTCAAGGTGCAGCAAACTATGCGGGGATAAATAGTCACAAAATAATTATCTGGAGTTTCCTCCTCAGTGGTGGTTTAGCAGGATTAGCAGGAGCATGTGAAGTATTAGGAGCAATTGGACAATTACGCTCAACAATTTCCCCTGGATATGGCTATACAGCCATCATTGCCGCATTTATTGCCAGACTCAATCCCCTTGGGGCAATTTTGTCAAGTTTATTGATGGCAATTTTATATGTAGGTAGCGAATTATTACAAATTCAGCAGCGAATTCCTTTAGCGATCGCTGGAGTTTTTCAAGGTATTTTATTCTTCTTTCTGCTGATAACTGAGTTATTAGTAAATCATCGAGTTTCTATTCATAATTTGTAGTATTTATTCATAATTTTATCCTGGCATAAGCAATCTAAATAAATTTTAATTTCAAGCTCTAAATCATAATTTTTATTGTATATTAACTATTAATCCATGACAATTTTCACCAACATTATTGCCGATACACTACGTGCCGCAACACCACTAATATTTGCTGGCTTAGGAGAATTAATCACCGAAAAATCAGGTATTTTAAACCTCGGTGTAGAAGGGATAATGTTAATTGGTGCAGTCAGTGGTTTTATCGTGGCATCAAATACTGGCAACGTCTATTTAGGATTTTTAATCGCACTTTTAGCAGGAATGCTAATTTCTTTAATTCACGCAGTATTAACTATTACAATTAATGCCAACCAAATCGCAACCGGATTAGCCATAACTATCTTTGGTTCCGGCTTAAGTGGATTTATTGGCACTGAATATGTAGGTAAAACAATCACAGGCTTACAACGTCAAGGAATTCCCTTTCTCAACAGTCTTCCTTTAGTTGGAGAAGCATTATTTCAACAAGATATTTTGGTATATTTCGCAATTATCTTAACTATCTTAGTCGGTTGGTTTTTGCAGAAAACAAGAGCAGGGTTAATGCTGCGAAGCATCGGAGAATCCCCTGAATCTGCAAATGCATTAGGTTTAAGAGTAAAACGAATGCAATATCTAGCAGTTTTATTTGGTGGTGCAATGGCTGGTTTCGCAGGCGCTTATCTATCCTTAGCATATACACCATTGTGGTCAGAAAATATCATAGCAGGAAGAGGATGGATTGCGATCGCCTTAGTGGTGTTTGCGAGTTGGCAACCCAAACGTCTTTTATTGGGAGCTTATCTATTTGGCGGTATTAACGCTATCCAGTTAATTTTACAGGGCATAGGTGTAGATATTTCTCCCTATTTGCTGTCTTCATTACCCTATCTCGCTACTATTATTGTATTAGTTCTAACTTCTCAAAAACAAACTCGTATTTTCCTCAAATAGAAGATTTTACCCCTTCAGCAAATTTCGACAATTCGACAAACCGATGTTGTATCGAGTACAAAATATAAAGTTGCAATATTAAAACCCAAAACCTAAAAACTAAAACCTAAAATCTTACACCCAAATTACTATGCATCCACCATATTTTCAACCAATCAGCAAACGTCCACTGCTAAAATTACCCAATAGCGATCGCATTGCAGTTTGGGTAGTAATGAATGTTGAACATTTCACCTTTGGTAAATTGGGAACAGCAATTCAACCCCATTTAAATAGTCAGCCAGAAATCGCTAATTATGCTTGGCGAGATTATGGAAATCGCGTTGGCATTTGGCGATTATTTGAACTATTTGCAGAATTAGAAATACCTGTAACAGCAGCAGTAAATGGCGAGATTTGTTCCTTATATCCCGAAATAATGGAGGCAATCCAAAATTATGGGTGGGAAGTTATGGCACATGGAATTAATAATTCCACAGGGCATAGCGGCATGGATAAAGATACTGAAAGTGCGACAATTAATCAAACTCTAAATTTACTCAAACAAGCTACAGGCAAGTTCCCAAAAGGATGGTTAACCCCTGGTTTCTCGATTACAGAATCAACATTTGCATTACTTCATGCCGCCGGAATCACTTACACAGCCGACTGGGTAAACGATGACCAACCATATTGGTATCCCCTCAATAATGGCAACCAAATGTTAGCAATTCCTTACACAATTGAAGCAAATGATATTAGCTTGTGTTTGAGTAATCGCTTCTCTGGAGCCGAATTTGCCCAAGCGATCGAAGACCAATTTGACCAACTCTGGTTAGATGGACAATCAAACCCCAGAGTTATGGCGATCGGTTTACATCCATTTATTGTTGGTCAGCCATTACGAATGAAATATCTAAAACAATGTTTATTGCATATTAAAAATAAACAAGATACTTGGCTAACAACAGGTGAAAAAATTTATGATTTGTTAGTCAGCAATAATGAATCATAAATAATAAATAATTATTGTCAATTAAAATCTTTAAGTAGAGTTAACTATTGTTCTTGATGGAACTCATAAATTATGACAAAAGCAGAAACTAAAACTTTAACTATTCCCATCATTGATGCTACTTCAGAAAACATCAAACCTTATGGATATTTACTCGGAGATGATGTGAGCAAACCCGGATTGGGAATTCCTTTCTATCAAGAAAGAGTGATTGAAGGCGAAAATATTGACTTTACCTATCGCGGAACTGCAACTTTTAGAACTGCGAAAATCATGCCGGGATATCCTCAAATCATCTGGCTTGAGCGTCATATGTACATGACACAAATGTTTATCGCTTTAGGACAATCTCCATTTATTATGGTTTTAGGAACACCAAATCATGAGCAAAACAAAGATTTACCTGATTTAACCCAAGTCAAAGCATTTCGTTTTCCTGCCGGACACGGTTTGTTGCTACATCTCGGCACTTGGCATGATTTTCCCATTGCTGGCGATACTCCTGTTGTCATTCTCACAGCAAATTCTGATGAAGTGGTGGCGGCTTTAAGTGCAATGAAAGCACCTGGAGAAATGAATCAAGGTGATGTTTATAAAATTTCTTTACCCAAAAGATTAGGTTGTGAAATTCAACTGGATGCTAGTTAAATATACTTCAGTTAAATGGACTATGGTGGCAACACAACTGATTAAGTAAGTAGGCGCGAATATTTATCATTGGGATAAGGCAGGAGGCAGAGGGCAGAGAGCAGTGCGTTGCGCGGGTACTCTTCGAGAAGCCTCGCTCCGCTCGTCTACCCCGCGTTGTAGCAACTGCGGAGAGGCAGGAGGGAAGAGGGTTTTAGCCTTGTTTATCTTTCTTAACATAGTTGTGTTTTTTCCCACCGACCTACTTACACAACTGATTGATTATTTAAAGTAAATCTTAGCTATCACACACCATCACATAGCAACTAGATACTTTAATACGTGTTTTTTATACACAAAACGTATAAAAATCTCAGACATTTTACATAGCACATGTAAAACAAAAAGAAAATCTACTGTACTATTTATATCAGCTTCAGATTCAGTGTTAGTCTTATTTTTACATGTAAATTAATTAGTTAGGTTGCGTAATATTTCTTGTTGAGGAGTTGAGGAATATTGTGAGTTTTTCTGTAAATCCTCAAACCAAACTTGTATTACTCAATTAGGATTTAGGAACATAAAATTTTGTTAATTGACTTAACTGACCTGAAATACTTAATCAACAAGGCTTTTAGGAGCATGAAAATACATTTATTCAAGTCACTCTAGCAAAAAATCCTTAAATTAAAGAAGTAAACACACAATACATTCTATCCCTGTCAACCAAAGTCAATAGCGAATATATAGCCATAAAGCTACTTAGTAATTAATGCAATAAAAAATACTTAGCATTAGTTCAAGCCTAGAGGAATTATACTTGCTAAAATCTTGCAGCAAATCAAATTAACTTGAGGTAAAAATGAGACACGAAAAACTTTCTGCTGGTTTATTGGTAGCATACGAAGACTATAAACACGAAGGCGAAGCAGCCTTAACACCCCACAAACGCTCTTTGGGTATCGTGACAGCAAAAAGCAACGTCAAACCGACTAGAAGTGTTGTGTTTGTCTATTGTGACGAACAAGCCAACCTCAGCCACTTAGAACAATACGGCATTCACCTGAACCAGAATACGGGAAGCGTACGAACCGCATTTTTGCCCATGGATGGTTTAGATGCCCTTTCGGAAGAGGATGCTGTTGTCCGCATCAAACCATCACGGAAGATGAAACTGTCGATGGACGTGGCTCCGGGGAAAGTAAAATTACCAGAGTTCAAAAACAAAACCGGATTAACCGGAAAAGATGTAATTATTGGGATTGTAGATAGCGGCATTGATGCTAAACACCCAGCCTTTGCTGGACGCATCTTAAGTATTTGGGATCAAACCATGTCTGGACCTGGAGTAGCAGAAGGTAGCTACGGTGCAGAATTTAAAGGCGAACAACTAACCATTTCCCCAGATGAAGATGGACATGGTACTCATGTAGCTGGTATCGCTTCCGGTGCAGATGCAACATATGGTGGTGTCGCGCCCGAAGCGGAATTAGTTGTAGTTAGAAGTGATTTACAAGATGCCCACATTGCTGATGGGATTCGTTACATTTTCCGCATTGCCAGCGAATTGGGTAAACCAGCAGTTGTCAACTTAAGTTTAGGCGGACATGCTGATGCACATGATGGTAGTGACTCCCTATCTCAAATTATTGATGCCGAATCAGGACCCGGCAGAATTGTTTGCTGTGCGGCGGGAAATGAAGGTAACGATAATATTCACGGACAGGCTATAGTTGCAGCGAATTCAATGCAATCAATGCGTTTCCGTGTACCAACGACACAGGTTGGAATTGTTTGGCTCAATGGCTGGTACTCCGGTAATGCGGAATTAGAAGTACAGCTGCGGAGTCCTAGCGGTTTCGTTACCCCTTGGCAAAAAATTATTACCGACGGCAACCCATCCAAGGATTACACCTTAACCGATGCCAAGATTCAAGTGGTCACACCAGGGAAAGATGTTGCTAACGGCGACTATAATTTCTTCGCTCAAATTCGGGGGATGGGACGTTTGCCTGTAACAGGTGGGGTTTGGCAATTACGTCTGCGAAACAATTCGGCGAAGGAAACTTGTGTAGATGTTTGGACAATTGATAATACTGGTTCCGTCTTTTTCACAGGTAAAAGTGCCCAAGATACAATGAAAATTGGTTCACCTGGTGCGTCGAAGAGTGCAGTCACAGTTGCTGCTTATACAACAAGAAGCAAGTTTAAAGATATTAACAGCCAAGACCGCGAAGTTGGTTTGAAGTTGGATAATATTTCCGACTTTAGCAGCGAAGGACCATTACGCAATGGTTTGCAAAAACCAGATGTTGCGGCTCCTGGAGCAATGATTGTTTCGGCTATGTCGTCAGCAGCTGGCTTCGATAAATCGATGATGATTAACTCTAAGTTTGTCGTTATGGCTGGTACGAGTATGGCTTGTCCATTTGTGTCGGGTTTAGTTGCCTTGTTGTTGCAGAGGGATGCAAGCTTAACGCCCGATACAGTGAAGGAATTATTGAAGAATAATAGTGCGATTCCCGGACAACCAACTGGTACATTTGACCCTAAATGGGGTTTTGGGTTAATTAATACTGAGAATTTGTAATCTGTAATTTGTAGGGCATGGTGAATACAATCTGGGCGGGTTCCTCCCGTTCCGAGAATGTCCCGGTTACTGCCTAAATTGAGAGAGTGCGATCGCTCAGTTCAACCAAACTAAAACTAGTATTCCCGGCTGTTTGCAGAGTCGGGAATCTAAAATAAAACAAAAATACCATAAGATAATATAATTTTTAATTAATCTAACTATAGATAGATGAAAAGGAATTATTTTTTATAATACTTACAAACAATAAATAATGACCATTTTTAAAAATTGAGCATATAAACTGTATCTCCATATCTTAGTTGTACGATTATTGAGATATATTAAGAGTTTCATGGAAAATTTAAGTCTTATTACTTAATAATAAATTTTGAATAATTTGATTATTATTTTACGTTAAGCGATCGCTCCAAAAATAATAAATTCAAGCACAATGAGAAATACAAGTTTTCGCAAAACTTCTTTTCACAAAATAGTTGTTAGAGTCTGGCGTGAGGGGAAAAGTAACTCCTAACAAACTAAAGTGCAATCAAGAAAGTTGACCTGTCAGTTATAGTGAGGGCAATATGGACAAGAATACGATCCTGAGTCGATATGCAGCAGGAGAACGAGATTTTCGTGGAGTAATTCTGCATCAAGCCAATCTTCGAGACGTAAATCTGAGTGGCGCAAACCTGAGTGGTGCAGACCTGAGTGGTGCAGACCTTAATCGTGCAAATTTGATTGGATGTGACCTCAGTTGTGCCAACCTTACTGATGCAGACCTAAATGGTGCAAATCTTTCTGGTGCAAATTTAAGTGACACCAATTTGATTGGTGCAGATATGGTTCATGTTAATTTGGAAGCCAGCAATCTGAAGCGTGCTGACCTACGAAGTGCTAGTTTAGTTTTAGCAAATCTAGCTCGTGCCAATTTAAGTGAGTCCGAATTAAGCGGTACAAATTTCAGTGGAGCAAATCTATTTCATGCAGATTTTAGTGCGGCCAATCTGTATGAAGCAGAAATTACTGGTGCGGATTTAACGGGAGCTATTATCACTGAAGAAGAAATGAGTAGGGAAAAAACGTACACAGGTTCATCTCACAAGTGGGTTACTTGGGCTGGCGGTCGTTAGTACGAATAGTACGAATATTTCATTAGTTCATTAGTAAATGGTTAATTGGTAATAAGTTAAGTAGTTAATAGATATTAGAGAACCAAAAAGAATTAACTACCAACTACTAACTTTTAACCATTAACTATTAACTACCAAGCATCCCAAATTAACTAAAACGTGGTTTGTGGCGAATTAAATTCATGAATTCTTCGCGAGTACGCGCGTCGTCAGCAAATACACCTTGCATTGCACTGGTGACAGTCCAAGAACCAGGTTTCTGAACACCACGCATTACCATACACATATGGGTTGCTTCAATAACAACCGCAACTCCTTGCGGTTTGAGCAATCTTTGTAATGCGTCGGCTATTTGAAATGTCAACCTTTCTTGTACTTGTAAACGACGTGCGTACATTTCACAAATACGGGCAACTTTCGATAATCCAATGACTTTACCATTTGGAATATATGCGACATGAGCGCGACCAATTATTGGCAAAATATGGTGTTCACAAGAACTAAAAATATCAATGTCCCGAACTAAAACCATTTCATTTGCATCTTCGGTGAATACTGCTCCATTGAGCAATTCATCTAAAGATTCATGATATCCCTTGGTGAGAAATTGTAAAGCTTTCATCACCCTTTTTGGAGTATCTTTTAACCCTTCCCGGTCTGGGTCTTCTCCTAACCCAATTAGTAAAGTACGCACAGCCTGCATCATCTCCGCATCGGTTACTTTAGGCTTTGCTTGAGTAGCTAAAGATGATAAAACCTGTTCAGCAGATGTTAGTTCAGGACTAATCGATAAAGTCATATTTCCAATTCTGTGGATTGTTGACTGTTAGCTGTTAGTTGTCAACTGTCAATAGTTAATTGCTATTTTTCGATAGTTACTATAAGAAACAATCGGAATCTACCAGCAATTCACCAATAACTGAAATAAGGGCGGGTTCATTTTCAGATAATTTGTCGCGAACTGATTATCTTTAACGAATCTGCTCCTACATACATTAGCAACTTTCACTTAACATTTCTTAATTATACCAAACAATTATTAACCTGATAATGAATTTGATTTATGTCTATCTCCACGTGAGCAAGACAAGTTGATTTTATCTGGGTTTGACCACAAGTACGTCTCATTAGGTATTTAAACAGCAGCGCAGTGCATAAGTAGGAGAAAGGTCTCAGAGTCTGAAGGACTGCGAAAATGAGATGATTATAAGATTACTATAAGAAACATCATAAATGGTAATCATTATTGATTTTTATCAATCACCATGCCAATAGATAACAAAATTAAAGATAGCGTACTGTTCTTCATCTAGACAGAATCCTCTGGGAGTCAACTAAATGCCCATATCCGCATATTTGTCAAGAATGTTGATTCCATGGTATGAGATTAAAATTCTGCATTCTGGTAGGCACAGTCTTTCCCTAAATTTGATAGTTTGGAATTAAACAGGTAATTTAACCTGCTGTATTGAATTGGAAACAACTCTATGAACTATCAAAAGCTAGATGCAAGTTTGGCAATGGCACTTGACGAGGTAGAAAATTCAGACGAAGCAAGTTTGGTGGTATTTGTCCATACTAATCAACCATTAGATGCAAATGCATTCGCATTCCTCGATTCTTTGCATCTGAGTGGATTCAGAGAAGGAAAGGATATTTTTACTGCCACTCTTTCACCAAATGCAATTTCCGAATTATCTCAGCAGCCTTGGATAAAATATCTTAGACTTTCGCAAAAATTGCGCCTCATGAATCGATAGCTGGTTGAAATTTCATTTTTTGCATTTTGTCTTGCATTTCACTCGTTTTGTTTTTACACACCATTCATTAAAATTAAATTTTCAAGAGTAAGCTTGATTCATTCTAGCAGGTAAATATACGTAACTTAAGTAAGTAACTTTATATTTAGAGGCTTGTTTGCAAATTTGATTTTGTCTTATCGTCATGCCCGTATATTGCCATTAAGAATTTATTTTTCAATTTTCAAAGCTAGTTGTTTAAGAACAAAAATATTTTTAAGTATAAATACTTATCGTAAATGTATTAGAAAATGCAGCAGATTGATGTAAGCGTGATTATGTAGTTGTATTTATTACATTAAAAAAGCAAAAACTTAACGTAATCCAATCTTCGATCCCCCTTACCAGTGGCTACAGAGCATCCTAAACTGAAGGTGGAGTTGAACAGTTGAACGGCAGTCGGGAGAAATAAGAGTGAAAAACGTATTAGCAATTATTCTCGGCGGTGGTGCAGGAACCCGCCTCTACCCATTAACAAAATTACGTGCGAAACCAGCCGTACCAGTTGCAGGGAAATACCGCCTAATCGATATCCCTGTTAGTAACTGTATAAATTCGGAAATTTTTAAAATCTACGTCCTGACGCAATTCAACTCTGCTTCTTTAAACCGCCATATTGCCCGCACATATAGCTTTGCTGGCTTTAGTGAGGGATTTGTCGAAGTTTTAGCAGCGCAGCAAACCCCAGAAAATCCGAGTTGGTTCCAAGGAACGGCGGATGCGGTACGTAAGTACTTGTGGTTGTTGGAAGAGTGGAAAGTTGATGAGCTTGTGATCCTTTCGGGAGACCATTTGTATCGGATGGATTACCGCTTGTTTGTAGAACGTCACCGTCAAACTGGTGCAGATATTACCCTGTCGGTAATTCCGATGGACGAACGTCGTGCTTCGGATTTCGGTTTGATGAAGATTAATGACTCTGGTAGGGTAATTGATTTCAGCGAGAAACCGAAGGGTGATACATTAAAGCAAATGCAGGTTGATACAACTGTACTTGGTTTGACACCACAACAAGCCGAAATTCAGCCTTACATTGCTTCGATGGGGATTTACGTCTTTAAGAAAGAAGTTTTGATTAAATTGTTGAATGAGTCTTTAGAACGGACAGATTTTGGAAAAGAGATTATTCCAGATGCAGCTAAAGATTATAACGTTCAAGCCTACTTATTTGATGGTTACTGGGAAGACATTGGGACGATTGAAGCCTTTTATAATGCTAATTTGGCTTTAACACAACAACCACTGCCGCCATTTAGTTTTTACGACGAAGAAGCACCAATTTATACCCGTCCTCGCTACTTGCCTCCAAGCAAATTGCTCGATTGTCAGATTACCCAATCAATTATTGGCGAAGGCTGTATTCTCAAAAATTGCCGTATTGAACACTCGGTTTTAGGTGTGCGATCGCGTGTAGAATCGGGTTGTATTATCGAAGATTCAATGCTCATGGGTGCTGACTATTATCAAGCCTTTGCAGAACGCCAGTGTAATGTTGAGCATGGTGATGTTCCTGTTGGTATTGGAACAGATACAATTGTTCGTCGTGCAATTATTGATAAAAACGCTCGTATTGGTCACGATGTGAAAATTATCAATAAAGATAATGTGCAAGAAGCAAACCGCGAAAGTCAGGGTTTTTACATACGCAGTGGTATTGTAGTTATCTTGAAAAATGCCTTAATCCCCAATGGAATGATCATTTAGTTTTGAGTGTTGAGTCTTTTTGTGTGTCAAATGCTTAGTCACTAAGCAAAGACTAAAGGTTTACGTCATTGCGTAGCTTGCTTACCCCCAGGAATGCATATACCTCTTTGGGAAACCTAAGACTAGTATCCATGTCCAAAGGTCTGGCTTCGCCTACGCAAAGACCTCTTTTTCGCTACTTTCAAAATTCAGGGCGACAGTTGACTCTACTTAACACTCAGCACTTATTTTTGTTCGGGAATTTCCCTTTGTCATTGAGCAGGAACCACACTTCTTTTTATTCAAACTTTGTTAATTTAAAGATTGGAATCATATTTCCTGGGATTTTTTGCATAGCAACCAGGAGAATAAAGCTGTTGAACTGGAATTTAACCAGTAATAACTAGTAATTAGATTAACTGTATAAATCTCACAATACTTATTAGTAATATTTACAGGAGGCTGCTAGATGGCTGCAACTGATTTTAAAGACTATTATTCTGTCTTGGGAGTCAGCAAGACTGCTAGTCAAGATGAAATTAAACAAGCTTTTCGTAAACTAGCGCGTAAATATCACCCAGATGTAAACCCTAATAACAAACAAGCAGAGGCTAAATTTAAAGAAGTTAGCGAAGCCTACGAAGTTTTATCCGACTCCGACAAACGTAAAAAATATGACCAATTTGGTCAGTATTGGAAGCAAGCTGGAGAAGGCTTTCCCAATGGTGCTGGCGGCGTTGGCGTTGATGTGGGAGGTTTTGACTTCAGCCAATATGGTAGCTTCGATGATTTTATCAATGAATTATTAGGGCGTTTTGGCGGTGCTACTCCTGGCGGTGCGCGTGGTAATTCGCAAAGTTATTCTTATCGTACTTCCACTAGACCTGGTGGTTCGACTGGCTTTAACGATTATGGTTTTCAAACTCCGAGTGCAGGAAAGACTCAGGATAGTGAAGCGATAATTTCCTTGGCTTTTGCAGAGGCGTTTCACGGTGTCGAAAAACAACTAAGTTTGGGGAATGAAATTATTAAAGTTCGTATTCCTGCGGGTGCAAAAACTGGTAGTAAATTGCGGGTACGGGGAAAAGGTCCAGTTAACCCTTTTAATCAACAGCGTGGTGATTTATATCTGAAAGTCGAATTAAAACCCCATGTATTTTTTCAATTGGAAGGTGATAATTTAATTTGTGAAGTGCCAATTACCCCAGATGAAGCAGTATTAGGTACATCGGTGGATGTTCCTACACCTGAAAATACGACCGCTAAAGTTAATATTCCGCCGGGAATCCGTTCTGGACAAACATTACGACTACGGGGGAAAGGTTGGATATTAGGTGACAGTAGACGTGGGGATTTGATGGTGAAAATTGCGATCGCTACTCCCAAAGATGTCACCCCGCAAGAACAGGAATTATACGAAAAACTTCGTAGTATTCGTTCCTATAATCCCCGTAGTAATTTAAATAATGTGCGGTTGTAGAAAGTGTTTAATTAATTGGTATTGATTAGAGGTTATGTATAAAGTAAACCTTAAGACCAAAGAAACCCGGTTTATTGGATTTAAGTCTCAAGCATCATCTGAATTTTTGATGAGAAACCGGGTTTCTCCCTGAGCGACTATTCTTAATATTTACTTTATAAATAGTCTTTTACATATTGCGATCGCAATTAATCAGCTTGTCGCGTTCCAATTCATTTACAGAATACCAGATTTCTGGTACAATCTCCTCTGATAAAAATAACTAACGCGATCGCGATTCTCAATTCGTTGCTTAAGTCCGAGTGCGATCGCTAGTTTAATTGGAAGTCTCTTCATCTCTACCGGAAACAGCACCCAAAACTCGTAATGTTTCCAGCCCTGCCTCTGTTAAACCAAAAGTACCTTTAATATTCATTCCTTCGTAGGGTTTAGGAATTCTGATATTTTTTATACACTTAAATGTGCGAATATCCCATAATTTGATGCTTTCATCTTCGCCACAGCTAAATAAGACATCTAACTGGGGACTGTAACAAACTGACCAAATACGGTCTTGATGACCCGTTAATACTTGAATGCAGTTTCCTGTTTGAGTATCCCATAATTTAATGGTGCGGTCATCGCTGGCACTAGCAAGGATGGATGGGGTGTTGGAGGATGAAGGAATAAAAGTGAGGGCACGAATTTCTCCTTGATGTCCAGAAAAGTTTTGCAAGCATTTTTGGGTTTCCACTTCCCACAGTTTGATGTTGAAATCGTCGCTACTACTAGCAAGTAATTTACCAGAACTATTAAAAGTGATGGCTCGAATTCGATGGGTATGTCCTTTCAAGCTAGTTAAACAAATACCCTTGTGAATATCCCACAAATTGATGGCTTGATTTGTTCCAGCTGTGGCAATAATATTTGCTTGGGGATGGGATGCGATCGCCCACATCCATTCTGTTTCCAAATTACCTAAAATTTGCGATATGCCGGAGGCATTAAGCTCCGCTTGTCGCTCGGTGTTTATATCCCATAATCGAATCGTGTGGTCATCACTGGCACTAATTAATGTATGATTATCAGGGCAAAACAGAACAGACCATACCCAGTCTGTATGACCACCCAAAGTTTTCAAACAGGTGGCTGTATTGATATCCCAAACTTTAATAGTGCGATCGTGACTAGCACTTGCGAGTAATTTACCATCTGGACTAAAAGTAAGGTGACGAATTCTGCCTTTATGTCCCGATAATGTTTGACAACATTCTCCCGTTGCTGGATTCCACAACCTGATTTTACCATCATCGCTACCACTGGCTAGATAAATAAATGGTTCATCCAGTGGATTGTTCGGGTTAGGGACAGGACTAACTGCGACAGTCCAAATTCGATTGCTATAACCTTGCAAAGTTCTGATGGGTGTGCCTGTTTGAGTATCCCACAACCTCACTAATTGGTCATCACTACCCACTGCAATCATTTTTTGATCGGAACTATAAGCTAGAGAACGAATGCGATGATGGGGTTCGTGTAACGTCATCTGCGGTTCCCCATTTTCCAAATTCCAAAGTTGAATTTTATCGGTTCCGCAACTCATCACCGTTTCCCCATTTGGACTAAATTTTACAGCCCAAATAGCCCCAGTTGGTGCGGTTTTTATACTCCGCAAACATTTTCCTGTCTTCACATCCCAAGCGGTGATGCTTTGATTATCGCTACTTCCCACCAAGGTTTTACCATCTGGATTAAAAGCTAAAGTCCGCACCCGCGTAGAACTTTCATCAAATGTTTTCATACATTGATTTGTCCAAACATTCCATAATTTAACGGAATCAGCACCACCTGTGGCTAAAGTTTTACCATCATTACTAAACGCAAAAGACCAAACCTCTCGATCTGGTTCGTGGAAAGTGTAAACGCAAACCCCTAAATCCAGACTCCAAACTTTCGCAGTGCGATCGCTACTGGCACTAATCACCAATCGCTTACCTAAAACAAAATACACCGACCATACCCAATCAGTATGTCCACGCAATATTTTTAAACATTTTGTAGTTTGACTATCCCAAATTCTCACCGTATGGTCATTACCACAAGTAGCAATTAACTTACCATCGGCACTAAAAGCGACGCAGCGAATCCAATCATCATGAGCTTGCCATGCTAAGATTTGCGTACCGTCAGTTACATTCCAAAAACGAATTTGTCCATCCATTCCCCCTGTTGCGAGTAATTTTTGATCGGGACTAAATGTGACACTAAATATACTCCCTAAAGATTGAGAAAACACAGTTTTATCAAAACTGCAATCGCTAAAATTTACCTGTGATAATTCCACCCCCTGTAAATAAGCTTGGGAAATGGGAAGACAAGAAAAATCGTACCCAGTTAAATTTACTTGTAGTTGAATTAATAGATTGATTAAATTTCCCCCCGCATATCCCACGGGTACTTCTAATTCTGATTCTCTTAACTTCTCAACAATCAGACGGAATTTATGTTCTATAACTTTTTTAGTCTGATTTTTGCATAAATATTTTACTATTGGTTTTAATAGCATCTGGGTTTGATTTTCCCGGATAGAATCTGGTGCAGAAGCTTGAATAATTGCATGAGTTCTCAATAAATCTAATTCGCAACTTTCCAACTCATTAATTACTTTGTGAATCAAAACCTCACTCACATATTCCATCACCACATTTTGTAGCGTTACACCCTCATGGGTAGATTGAATTA
Source organism: Calothrix sp. UHCC 0171 (assembly GCF_034931845.1). Classification (NCBI taxonomy): domain Bacteria; kingdom Bacillati; phylum Cyanobacteriota; class Cyanophyceae; order Nostocales; family Calotrichaceae; genus Calothrix; species Calothrix sp. UHCC 0171. The sequence goes on along the minus strand of NZ_JAYGHN010000004.1, from coordinate 103,892 downwards.
AACAACGTCGTGATAGAGAATTCAAAGCTTCTCGAATATCTTTCGGTGATAAACCCAAAACATCCTCAATTAAATCACTTTCCAACACAGGTTGACGATGAATTGCTAACCAATACATCAAAGATTGTTCTGGTTTAGATAATCTTTGAAACTGTTGTGTCAATAAATCATCAATATCATCAAAAACCCTAGTTCCAGAATTAAGAAAAGTCCTAATATCCCCATTAAACAGCTTTTTAATCGTCGCTGGGACAATTTGTAAAGCCAAAGGATTCCCGTGATAATGCTTTACCAAATCTTTAATATCTTCCGCAGAACCACTGATACCCCTCGCAGTCAAAATCTCCGTTCCTGATTCCAAACCTGCCAACTCCCAAACCCGCACAGGTAAACTTTCTCCCGCTAATCGTCGCACTTCTGGAAACTGTTCACGACTAGTTAACACCAAGCAACTTTGATGTTGAGAATCTCCCACTCGTCGAAACAACTCACCATAACCTGCATATCCCTGAAGATAACAACCAGTGGAAGCACCACCTTGCAAAATTGACTCCCCATTATCGAGAATCAGCAAACAACGGGAGGTATTTAAATAGTGGATAAGTCGCGTGATTTTGTCCCCTAGACTTTCCGGTAAATCAACTTCTTGCTGCTGGGAAAGAAACTTAACTACATCTGTAATGATTTTTTCTACCGTTGGTGCTTCCCGCAGACTTCGCCAAATAATGTAGTCAAATTCCCCACTTACCTCCTCCGCTAATTTTTTCGCTAAAGCAGTTTTACCCACACCACCCATCGCCAAAATTGTCACCAAGCGACATTTATCTTTAATTAGCCATTGTTTTAATTGGTTTCTTTCTATACTTCTATCGTAGAAAATTGGTATATTCGGCGCACCATCCCAGTCATGATTTGCCGTTGATGATTTGTCTTCATCCTTCGCGCTTTCAACTTCATCTTCAGTTTCAACAACCTCCTCCCAGTCCAATTTAAGGACTTGGCAAAAAGCCTTGAAGTATATAGATTTAACGGCTTTCCCCTGCAAAAAACGCTTCCAAGTCCCAATCGACACAGTTGCAGGAACAACATTTTTACCATTTTTCACTGGCGGTATAAAATTACTTGCCTCTTCCAGCCACTCTTCTCGGTCAATGGCTAGTTCTCGTGACTCCCGCGCTTCTTTGATTTGCTTTAGCCCTGTTGGCGATGATTTTAAGCTCCGCATTATCACTAATTACTAGAGTTATTTCAAGTACATTCACGGAACACTACACAGTGGGGTGTAACTGATCCGGATTTGTGCTTGCTGCTTCTCAGTATCTTCATTGATGATGAAAGGGTGAAAGGATACAGGAGATTACTTGAAAGTTATGTTTTGAAGGTATAAATCACATTCACAAGTCTGACTTTCGAGTTCTCGATTGTATTTTAATGTTCATGACATAATTTCCATTTAAAGTTTGTACAGAGTTTATGAGGTTAAACTATGAATTTTCAATCTAACAAGCCTGTAGCCTTATTGATGCTTGGAGTATTATTTTCTGGTTTGCAGGTTATTATTTTTGCTACTCCTTCAAGAGCAAATCCTTATTTAGATGAAGTAAGAAAATTAGAACGTGAATATGACAATATTCAAAAAATAGGAGATTACCATAATCAAAGAATAGTTTCTAATCTTTCTTGTGGTGAGTTGAGGAATAGATGGCAATTAAATAGAAATAATTATTTGAGATGGATGAATACTGCTAACAATTCTCCAACTCAATTTAACAGAAGAGCTAGTTTAGCTTCTGCTCAAGGAAGTTTGAATGCTATGAATCGACACGCAAATGAATTTAGTAGAAGATGTAGATAGATTTAGAACGAGGTAATTGAGCAACTAGAGTGCGTTAAGTAGCCAGGTTTAATTAAAAGTAGGATGTGTTAGGTGTAGCCGTAACGTATCAAAGTCTTCTTCTGCATGGGTTACGCTGCGCTAACCAATCCTACAAAGGTTTTATATTTAATTGCGCCTTCCTACTTATGGCTTCGGTCTAACGCACTATGCAATCCACTAATCATGCAGTTGATACAAGCTTTATTTCAGCAGATATGGTAATTGTTTGTATTACTTTTTGCTTACCTCTCAATCAATAATTTGACAACCGCATTATGCCGATATTAAAAAGTTTGCACTAGATATAATTGGAATATTTACTAATATTAATAATCTGGATTTTGCAATGATAAATTCACAGAGGCAAGAGGCTTCAAGCTGGGTTAATGGATATACAGCAACAGCTATAGGAATTGTGTTTGCAGCAGCAGGAATTCCAGGAGCAGGTACAGTTGCTTGTATTGGGATAGAAACTACAATGTGTTTCCATATAGGAAATATATATGAATATGAAATGACTTGGGAAATTGCTCGCGATCATGCATTAAGAATAGGTTTAGCTACTGTTCTTGGAAAAATAACTGCATTAGAACTTGCCACTCTAACTGGACCATTTGCTTATGTAATAAAACCTGCAATTGCAGCACCTATAATTAAAGCCTTGGGTGAAGCTGTAATCGAATATTATGAAGAAAAATGTCAATAATATTAATCTTACCGTGAGATTAAATTATTCTTTATCACAAGGAACAAAGTGTTTGAACTTGATGGTATAAAAGTAGAATTTAAGATTTTAAAAGTAAGGTGGATCGAAAATATGTTTGGAAACAGCTATTACAGTTAAGTCTTCAAAAAAAATAGTTCATCCAAAATACGTAAACAATAAATAAGGAGACATACTAATGGCACTTATAGCTGCTGATAATATTAACACTGGTGATAAACATGCTTACAAGTTTCAATTCAGAGCAGGACTAACTTATCAAATATATGTTCAAAATGCTCTACCAGGAGTTGATTTAGATATTTATATTTTTGATACAAATGGTAATTTATTGGGTAAAGATAATTCCTATGCTAGTGATGCCGTAGTTTCCTTTACTCCAGCATGGACAGCAGAATTTCTCGTAGTAGTAATTTGTGCAAGTGGGGCTACAACTTATCATTTACATATTGATTGATGCTGTAAATATAAATTTTTATTTAAAATGTCCCTCAACAAACACAATAATACAGCCTTATGCATTGCTGCACTATCGGCAGTAGCTGCTGAAGTTTGGACAATTTTCAACAGCTACTCAACCAATTATCCCAAACCTACCCGACAACCACAACTAGCGAAAAAATGACGGTAGCAAGTGCAGCTATTCAACATATAGAAAATAATCACACCCTGCGTCAACGGGTACTCAGCGCCTTAAAAACTGGTGGTATTCCAGCATTAGGACAAATGCTCAATCACCCCGCAGCCACATTTGCGATCGCAGCTTTGGATGATTGGCAGAAAAGCCAAAATCAAGCAAGTTAAAGTCATAAATATCTATGATATTTGGGACTTGCGTGAAAATAAAGTACCAAAAGTAAATTGATAAGCGATCGCTTTGAACATCTAAAATCTCAAATGGAACTAGTACCGCAGACCATTCGCTATCATGATCATCAGCTTTTCTTGGCTTTATGGTTCGTGAGTAGCCATTTCGTGATAAGTTTCCGATTTTGACTTTTGCTTTTGAATCAATTGATATCCTCAGAGATTTAGGATTTTTTTACTTCTGTCAGCTTTTTCGCTGCATCTTTCAATGTTGATTTTATTTTTTGGCTTAACATTACTTAAGTTGAATGACCCTGATTGAATAGTTAATTCTATTTTGAATTGCTCGACATTAGACTATCTGGTATTTTATTTTTTTTGCAAGTCTCTAATTGAATACTATACTACTCTTCAAATACAGCACCACGTTGTTTTAAATCAAGTTTCATTTCTTCCGAAATACCCGTATTCCATCCCAACCAAGTATTATGCACATTCGCATGATTAAGTTTGACATTAGTTAAATTAAAGCCTCTCAAGTCGGCACCCTCAAGATTAGCATGTTCAAAATTTACCGATGTTAAATCTTTGCCTTCATACTTACCATTCAAAATTTGCCAAACCACCAGCCATTTGCGATCTAGTTTAGTTGCTTGATTAATTTTCACAAATTTTAATTTGGCTCTATCCAAATTTGCCCCCTCTAAATTTGCCCCTTCTAAATTTGCTCCTTCCAGGTTTGCACCTTCTAAATTTGCATTCATCAAGTTAGCTGCTTCCAATTGAGCATTACTGAGGTTAGCATTTTTTAAATTTGCATTTTTAAATTTTGCTTCGGTAAGTTTCGCACTCTGCAAAGTCGCTTCTTGGAGACTCGCCTGATTTAATTTCGTACTATTCATATAAGCATTACGAAAGTCAGAATGATCAAGCTGAGAATTATCTAGATTGGTATTCCATAAATAAGCACCTTTGAGGCTAGCATGATTCAGTTCTGCGCCAACTAAATTGGCATCAGTCAGGTTGGCATTATCCAAATTTACTTCCATTAAAATAGCATGAGCAAGATTTGCTTTGCTTAAATTTACTGAAGTTAAATTTGCTTTGCTTAAATTCGCTTCCTTTAAATTAACGCTACTAACATTCGCTTTACTAAGATTTGCAAAACTTAAGTTAATCTTCTGCAAATTAGCACCACTCAGGTTTGCATTTTCGAGTTGAGCAAAACTAAGATTAGCGCCGTTCAACTTTGAACCGCTAAGATAAATGTTGTTTAAGTTTGCTCCTGCCAACTGTGCATTCTCTAAATCCGCAAGAATCAAGCTGATACCGTTTTTCTCTGGATATGAATCTGCTAGAGAGCTTAGACTCAGAATTTGATTTAATAAATTACTATCCAAACCACTTTCGTTATTTTTGTGATTATTGGCGTTACTTGTAAGATGAGATAGTGCTAAATTTTCAATATTTGACTGAGTGGGATGGGAATACTTTAGGTTATTCTCACCAATATCTTCACCTTGAATAACACATAATTGTCTTGAAGATTCTTGAGAATACTGAGATTTTAAGAGAAAAATTATCAAAACTAGACTCAAAAATAAACAAATCCCCATCAGCAACACCGATGTATCATCCTTCATTAACCACAATAACAGTGACAAAGATACAGCAATCACAGCCATAAACTTCACTAAAAAAAATAATCTCCCCTGAGCTTGATTCTCAAAAACACCTTGATCGCGATCGGCTATAGTCATACCTACTTTCTCCCTAGCCCAAAATTAATCAATTAATTTTTACTTATTCAACAATTACTCACGCCACTTATTTAGTGATTAAATATACGTAGTACAAGCAGTGGCTATTTAACTTGTGATGTGGAGCCGCACAATCCTAAGTGGGCAAGCTCCTGGTAGTTTATTTCCCTGTATCGGATATGCAAGGGCTTTGATAATTTCATCTTGATTAAATTCGCAGCTACTGTCACGATATCTTGTTCTTAAAAAATGATACAACAGTGAAGACAGATTTGACAGCACATAAAGTATTAAATACGACCAGGCAATATAAATTTTCCCAATAAATAATTTAATGTATCCTTGAAAAAATAATCTTTTTAAAGATTCTTTGAAGTTCCGCTTCAGTATTCAGTATGTATTATAACAGCAGTAACAAATATTAATTCTTCTATTGAATATTCTACGTAAGAAAACAGGACTTACGCACGTGAAGCCAGAAACCCAGTATCTTCGTCGATATCTGGTCGTCAAAACAACGATTTTGCATAGAAACCGGGTTTATTTGCGTAAGTCCTAGAAAAATCACATTGAGTCAACCACTTCAAAATAATTTGAAATACTTATTTAAGTATCTCACCCAGTTTTGTGTTGCATTCTTGATATCTTTGTCCCTTTACCTCTAGTTTTTCTCCTCCAAGCTGTTACAGTCATCAAGAAAACTACTAAGCTGGTTAATAGCGCAAAACTCTGTCGCAGTTAAGATTAGAAAAAATAGCGGTACTCTTAAAAAACGCTAAATCTTTCTCAAAACTGCCATTCCTACCTGTAACCAAATCATGTTTGACGCACTATCAGACCGTTTAGAATCCGCCTGGAAAAAGCTCCGGGGGCAAGATAAAATCTCCCAATCGAATATTCAAGATGCTTTGCGGGAAGTGCGCCGCGCCCTTTTGGAAGCTGATGTCAACCTTCAGGTTGTCAAAGATTTTATTACCGAAGTTGAAACAAAAGCACAAGGTGCCGAAGTTATTTCCGGCGTGCGACCTGACCAGCAATTTATTAAAATTGTTTACGACGAGTTGTTAGAAGTGATGGGGGAAGAAAATGTCCCTCTCGCACAGGCTAGCACAGCCCCGACTATTGTGTTGATGGCTGGGTTGCAAGGTACTGGTAAAACTACAGCTACAGCTAAATTAGCCTTACATCTGCGGAAAATCAACCGCTCTTGTATGATGGTTGCAACGGATGTTTACCGTCCAGCTGCGATCGATCAATTGAAAACCCTGGGTAAACAAATCGAAGTACCAGTATTTGACTTGGGAAGTGATGCTAATCCTGTAGAAATTGCCAGACAAGGAATTGAACGAGCGAAAGCAGAAGGTGTTGACACTGTAATTATTGATACTGCGGGTCGTTTGCAAATCGACCAAGAAATGATGGCAGAACTTGCCAGCATCAAAGAGACTGTCCAACCCCACGAAGTTCTGCTCGTAGTGGATGCAATGACGGGTCAAGAAGCAGCGAATTTGACCCGTACTTTCCACGAGCAAATTGGTATTACCGGGGCAATTCTCACCAAAATGGATGGTGATAGTCGTGGTGGCGCAGCCCTTTCGGTACGGAGAATTTCCGGTCAGCCAATTAAATTTGTGGGTGTGGGTGAAAAAGTCGAGGCATTACAGCCATTTTACCCCGATCGCATGGCATCGCGAATTTTGGGTATGGGTGATGTCCTGACACTGGTAGAGAAAGCCCAGGAAGAAATCGATCTTGCTGATGCTGAGAAAATGCAGGAGAAAATCCTCTCAGCCAAGTTTGATTTTACCGACTTCCTCAAACAGTTGCGATTGTTGAAAAATATGGGTTCCCTGGGGGGGATTATGAAGCTCATCCCAGGTATGAATAAGCTTACCGATGACCAACTCAAACAGGGGGAAACCCAGCTTAAACGCTGCGAGGCAATGATTAATTCGATGACTAAGCAGGAACGTCACGATCCGGATTTACTTGCGAGTTCCCCTAGTCGCAGGAAGCGTGTTGCCGCAGGTTCAGGATACCGGGAGCCTGATGTCAGTAAATTAGTTAGCGACTTCCAACGGATGCGTACTATGATGCAGCAAATGGGTCAGGGAAGCTTTCCAGGAATGCCAGGAGGCGGCGGAATGTTTGGTGGAGGTGGTGGAGCCAACCCATTTGGAGGTGGCAAGCGTCCAGCGCCCGGATGGCGGGGTTATAATGATGCCGCCAGTGCTGGCAAGAAAAAGCCCAAAAAGGATAAAAAGAAAAAAGGTTTTGGGAGTTTGTAGTTCAGTCGCGATCGGTGCGAGCCTGCATTTTATCCAGGGGAAATGGCTCGCCTGTGCAGAGTCTGCCCAGTTAAATATTCTTGCCTTTTGCCTTTCGGCTTTCCCCCTTTCCCCATTAACCAATTAAAGTGCTAAAATTAGCATTTCAGTATTAAACTGTGAAATCTGGAATCAATTAGGAGAATTATCTCTCAGTCATGATTAAATTGCGCTTGAAGCGATTCGGTAAGAAGCGGGAAGCTAGTTTCCGTATTGTCGCGATGAACAGTCTTTCTCGTCGTGATGGTCTTCCCCTTGAAGAATTAGGGTTTTATAACCCCAGAACTAAGGAAGTAAAATTGGATGAAGCCGGCATTGCTAAACGATTGCAGCAAGGCGCTCAACCCACGGACACAGTGCGCCGCATCCTCGAGAATGCCAATATTCTAGAAAAAAAAGTAAGTGCAAAACCCGCATCATAAGGTGGCGATTAAATCTTCTACATCAGTTCCTGACTACATTGGTTTAGTCAGGTTTCTCATCCAACCGTTTTTAGAGTCTCCGGAATCTTTGAGTATCGATTGCGAAACTTCTCCAACTCGAAATCGGGTTTGGATTCGTATTGCTTTTGATAGTGCAGACAAGGGCAAGGTTTTTGGTCGAGGCGGACGTAATATCCAGGCAATTCGTACTTGTGTATCGGCGGCGGCTCAATTAGTTGGGCAGTCTGTGTATTTGGATATTTATGGCAGTAATAGCGATCGCGATGGTCTATCCTTTGATGAAGATACTGCGGAGCGATTACCACCGCCAAGGGCTAGAGATAGACAAATTAACGTTAACAATAGCAGCAGCAATAGCGGCGCTAATCGTCCTAATTTCATCAAACCCCGTACCCGCCAAGCTTAAGCTCAAATTCTAATACCAGAATGTAGTAGATAGCTTGAGAGCAGCATTTATCTGAAGGGTTTTAGGCATGTATTGCACCTTGCAGATAAATGAGGTATGGAGAACAAGTAAAATTGCAGATGTAAACGCTTGCCCCTCTGGGAAAGCAAGCCAGACGAAGCGTGATTGTGGAGTAGGCGAATCCCAAAAACTACTCCATGTCTACCCGCAGATAAAGACGTTGTCCATGAACCGCGTCTACTTGGAAAACTATAGTTTTTGGTGAGATTTTGAGATTGCTCGCTGGCGCTGCAATGACTTAATTGAATAACTAAAAACTCCAGATACCAAAGTTTTTGCAGTGGGGAAAAATTTATCTTTTTTCTAATGGTATTAACCTTTGCCATAATATTTACTGTTGGTTATGGTCATGTAAGTAGGTCGGTGTTAAAAATTGTCGTTATGACAAGGCAGGAGGCAGTCCTAATGAAAAAATTTCATCGCCAAGCATGAAAGGGGGACGAGGGGACGCGGGGAATAATAGGGGACGCGGGGACGCGGGGAATAATAAATGACTAATAACTAATGACTCTTTCAAGTCAGAGGGCAGAGAGCAGCGTTGCGCGGGTACTCTTCGAGAAGCCTCGCTCCGCTCGTCTACCCCGCGTTGTAGCAACTGCGGAGAGGCAGAAGGGAAGAGGGTTTTAGGTAACTTTACTTTTCGTTATATACTACTCTGCGAGAAGCCGCTCCGCGTCTACGGTTTATTTGCACCGTTCTACTTAAATAAATTAAGTGAATTTTTTCAGGAGGTGAAATTAAAGGGTGGCTGAAGTCCGTTTGGGTGAAAATGAGTCAATTGATTCGGCAATCAGACGTTTTAAGAAAAAAATTCAGAAAGCCGGAATATTATCGGAAGTCAAACGCCGAGAACGATACGAGAAACCCAGCCTACGCCGCAAACATAAAGCGGAAGCCGCACGTAAAGGTGGACGGTATTAAGAGGAAGAGGGAGAGAGGTGGCAGGTAAAAGGAATAATGATTTTATTTCTGTTTTATTTCTGAAACCTTCTACTTGATTGCAAATTCTCCCTTTTAACTTCTGGATGATAATTCACCTTGGTGATTGATTTTTATTTAAGTGAAGGTTTGAATCATTGATTTGTTCAAACCAGTACGCATAAGGTAGAGATGCAATTGTTCGCGTCTCTACTTTAATTATTTAAATATTGCGTATTTTTGCTCACTCAGTCAGGCTCAGTTAAGTTTAGTTTTTTGATTATTAATTTTTTTGATTCCGAAAATTATGGCAGGTGCTTCAACCATTCAACTGCCCAATATCGAAAGTGCGATCGCACTTGCTGGTAAGCTGGAAGAAAATCTCAAACTTTTATCCCGTCAGACTGGTGCTAACCTGGTTTTACGCGGACAAGAATTGGTAATTGCTGGGACGGAAAAACAAGTCGCACGAGCCGCAAATCTCGTCAAATCGCTGGAATATTTGTGGAGTCAAGGCAAAGCTGTTTCTAATACCGATATTTTAACGGCACTTCAAGCCCTGGATACCCAGAGGGAGGGTGATTTACACGAATTACAGCGCGATGTGGTTGCCCGAACTCGTCGTGGGGAGGAAGTTCGTGCGAAAACTTTTCGCCAACGTCAGTATATTCAATCACTTCGCCACCAAGACTTAATTTTTTGTACTGGTCCTGCTGGTACAGGTAAAACTTTTCTAGCTGTGGTTGTGGCAGTGCAAGCATTGTTAAATAACGAGTATGAAAGAATTATTTTGACTCGTCCCGCAGTAGAAGCAGGGGAAAAACTTGGTTTCTTACCTGGGGATTTGCAGCAAAAAGTCAATCCCTATTTACGCCCCCTTTACGATGCAATTAATGAGTTTATTGATTCCGAAAAAGTACCTGGATTAATTGAAAGAGGTGTGATTGAAGTTGCACCCCTTGCTTACATGCGTGGACGCACATTGAATAATGCCTTTGTGATTGTTGATGAAGCTCAAAATACCACACCCGCGCAAATGAAGATGGTTTTAACCAGGTTGGGAATGCGATCGCGGATGGTCATTACTGGTGACATGACACAGACAGATTTGTTACCCAATCAAGAATCGGGATTAATAGTGGCATTACGTATTTTGAAGGGTGTTGAGGGAATCGCCTTCAGTGAATTTACGCAAAAAGATGTGGTACGGCATCCATTGGTACAACGAATTGTGGCTGCATATGAGAAATATGAGCGATAGGTTATTGGTTATATGGTTAAGGAAAGTGAGGTGTTAATAAGTATCTACTAGATGCTGAAAACCAAAAAAAACCGGCTTTTTTGGTTTTAGGTTTAGTTGATAAATAGCATTTAAGAGAATAATTTGAGAATTTGCATAAGCTACTTACGTGGAGAAATAGGAGTATGTGAAGAGTTAAACAGAGAAAAACCACATGAATGCGAACAAAACAGCTTCTATTGCTATTTTATTAGTTGGAATGGGCTTATTTCATGCAAAATCAGCAGATGCAAAACTTGCTGAAGATGTCAAAATTCAATTGAATGCACCTGCAAATCAAGTTAATATTTCTCAATCTTCACCATATACTCTTGCTCAAGTTTCGAGAGCAAATTCTCCCCTTTATGGAAGCTGGAAGTTAAGCTACAGTATTGATGGGATTGTGTATGAAAGCTTTTTAATTATGAATGGATATACAGGAGGAATGGGAACCACATATTTTGACCCTCGTACCAGAAGAACTAGAGTTATTTCTCAATATATGCGACTTGGCTCCTCTTCACAAGGACTAATTTTAGTCGGTTCCAATCCAACTGATTATTACACCAAAAGACCGGTCAACTATAGTCCAGACAACTTTTTAATGTCGATTCGACCTAACGGTTCATTAATAGTTGTAACATGCGATCGCGCTAGTAGATGTTCCGATGTGGATATCCAAGCAGTTAAGTAATGTATAATTTTCCCGGCAATACATAACTTTCCCTAACTAGGAAGGTTATGTATACAATCTTAATAATTTCCAAATTTCCGTAGCAGTAATTGTTTACTCTTGAGAGACTGCTCTACAAATAAACCTTTCGACACTTTTCCCTTGATTTATTTCATTCTTGCGGATTTACGGATATAGCTTATCCCCACTCGCCGCATCAAACACAAACAAATAATCTAAATCCAATTTTAAATTTAACCTTTCACCGGGATGCACATTGATATTTCCACCCGCTTGAATATTGATCATTTCCGTCGAGCCTGCTAAAGCTGTGCGAATGAGAGTTTCCCTTCCCAAAGGTTCCACCACCTTCACCTCAACAGAAATTAGAGAAGGACTAGGAGAAATGGTAATATGTTCAGGACGAATACCCAAATCAATCTGCTGTCCAGTAGCTAGCTTCAATTGATCTTTCACGACTGAAGAAATTGGTAAAATCTGACCAAAAACATCAAAGCCATCACCCGTAAACTTAGCTGGTAAAATATTCATCGGTGGATTGCCAATAAAAGTAGCCACCATTCGATTTGCAGGCTGATTATAAATTGTTTGCGGTGCGCCAATTTGTTGAATTCTTCCCCGATTCAGCACCACAATTTTATCTGCTAAAGTCATTGCCTCTACTTGATCGTGCGTCACATATACCGTAGTATTACGCAGGGATTGGTGCAACTGTTTTAACTCAGCCCTTGTATCATCCCGCAATTGAGCATCAAGATTTGAGAGAGGTTCATCCAGTAAAAACACCTGGGCTTGTCGAGCGATCGCTCTACCTAATGCTACACGTTGTTGCTGTCCTCCCGAAAGTTGTTTGGGCTTGCGGTCTAATAAATGTTCTAATGAAAGCGATCGGGCAACTTCTCCTACCCGTTGTTGAATTAGCTTGGCATCCATTTTTCGCATCTTCATCCCAAATGCGATATTTTCGGCAACCGACATATGGGGGTACAGGGCGTAATTTTGAAACACCATCGCCACATCGCGCTGACGTGCAGGAATATTATTGACTAATTGTTCTCCGATATAGAGGTTTCCTGATGTTGCATTTTCCAAACCCGCAATAGTCCGGAGAATTGTCGATTTTCCGCAACCGGATGGTCCTACCAAAACCCAAAATTCACCATCGGGAATTTCAAAAGTGATATCTTCTATTGCCGTAACATTGTTAAAGCGACGTTTGATACTTTCAAGACGAACATTTGCCATTTTCCAATTGGGAGGAGGTAACGGAAATTACTGTATAGGAAAAGGGAAAGAGTCCCTGCACCTTGACCTTACAATTGTACCGAAGATGGTTTAATTATTTGGCGTTGTCTTAAAACAGCTTAGTAATTCAATACTCAGTCTATCAGAGGCGATCGCATTCTCACACAACAAGTATTCGACTGTAAAGCCAGTTAGTTCCTAGGCAATCTTTTACTTTAAATGACCAATTTCTTTATACATTCATGTCTATGTACTTCAATTTTTGCATCAAATCACCAAAATTTTCAGAGAACTCAAAAATCTACTCATCGTCTACATCTGCGAATATAGATTCTAAATCCCGATAACCACTAAAGCCCAGCAGCTAGTTTTTTCTGAGTTTCTTCTTCCCATTCTTGATAACCTTTCTCCCATTCCTTCAGCAGTTTCAATGCTTTTACAATTACATCTTCAGCATTTTCATATCTACCTGTAGCAATCCGAGTTTGTATAAATTGCTCATATTCCGCTTTCAGTTGGATGTTCATAGTTTTTATGTCATAGTTGGTTAAAATTTCTGAATTTCGTGCAAACTGCATTCAACAATTAGACTGCTGGGATTAATCATGAGAGTTATAGTCCAGCAATTAGGAGTTTTTAGATTCCCAAGCAGGGTGAGTAAACAACGCCGCAATCACTCGCACACCTCGTAACTGATTCGATAGTGGTAAATGTCCTCTAGGTGCGCTCAAATCCCAAGTAAAACCATTTGGGTAACGTGTCCAATTGTTACCATCCTTCCAGCCAATTTTTGTCCAGAGATTATCCCAGTTTTTTCCCTGTGCGAGCCAAATTTCCCGTTGGACTGTAAAGCCAAATTTCCCTTCGGAATGAACTGCCCATAATTTATTGATGGTTTGTAAGTCTGTCACGGGGAAACTATTTATTTCGGTAAAATACAGCCATTTGCGCTGAGATGCGCTTTCACCCGCCACCTCACACATTTTTTGAATTGTCATTTGATCTGCGACTTCAAAATCCTGCTTTGCTAGCAATTGCTGTAGAGGCTGATAATCGATACCACAATCCGATTTGAGTGGGACTACACCTTCAGGAAAATGGGTTTGTAAAAAATCTCTGGTTTTATCGGAGTTGGCGTTTAACAAAAGTTGATAAATCTTACCATCAAGCCATGTTGCGGGGGTTTCACGGCGAGTGTATAAAAATTCCATGAGGATATCGAATCCACCGTCACCCAAACCAGCCAACTGGGGGATCAGTTGTTGTTGGACTTTTTCAGACCCATCGACTAACTGAGCGCGGAGAGCATCGATATCGCTTGTATTGCCTGATAAAGTCATAGAGTCCGTCTGCCTGATAAGTTTTAGATTCTGGATTAAGGATTTTTGAGTTTCACATTTTAGATTAACGCATAGAAGTGGCTGATATCAAAGCTTAAAGTCGAAAATTTCGTGAGTTGAGGGCAAAATAAGATTGGGAGCCTAACCGAATTATACCGTGGCTACTACTGCACTTGGGTGTAACTCTTAGCCCAGGAGAGGAACCAGAACTTAAAACTCCCCAATTCATCAGCAAATAAGCAATTAATCAAAAACTAGCATCCTGTTATATAATCTCTTCAGGCTTAATTAATATTTAATTTGAGCCGAATTTTCATGTTTGAGATGTACTTGCTGAATAATAGTATCTCTGCGCTTCATGACTATGTAAGAATAAGTTTGGCAAATTTTAGATTTAGAAAATCTGCGTTTACCCAAAATTAAAGATTTTATCCTCCCAGCCTTAGTAAACCTGGGAAATATTGTGTTGCGGCAAAGATATCAGGAGAATATTGTAGATGTACGAAAAAATTACCCCCCCAACGACGGGAGAAAAAATTACTTTCAAAAACGGTGAACCAATTGTTCCCGATAACCCAATTATTCCCTTTATTAGAGGAGACGGTACGGGAATTGATATCTGGCCCGCTACACAGAAAGTATTAGATGCAGCAGTCGAATCTGCGTACAAAGGTAAACGCAAGATTAGCTGGTTCAAAGTTTACGCGGGCGATGAAGCTTGCGATTTATACGGAACATATCAGTATTTACCTCAAGACACACTGACCGCGATCGCAGAATATGGTATCGCCATCAAAGGACCACTGACTACACCCGTGGGCGGTGGGATTCGCTCTTTAAATGTGGCATTACGTCAAATATTTGACCTTTATACTTGCGTACGTCCCTGCCGTTACTATGCCGGAACCCCTTCCCCCCACAAGTCCCCAGAAAAACTTGATGTAATTGTTTATCGCGAAAATACTGAAGATATATATTTGGGGATTGAATGGAAGCAAGGTAGCGAAATCGGTACTAAATTAATTAAACTCCTGAACGAAGAACTGATTCCCGCAACTCCTGAACATGGCAAAAAACAAATTCCCCTTGATGCGGGTATTGGGATCAAACCCATTAGTAAAACAGGTTCGCAACGTCTAGTACGTCGAGCCATGAAACATGCTTTGACACTACCAAAAGCCAAGCAAATGGTGACTTTGGTACACAAAGGCAACATCATGAAATATACCGAAGGTGCATTTCGCGATTGGGGTTACGAACTCGCAACCAGTGAGTTTCGCAACGAATGTGTCACGGAAAGGGAATCTTGGATTTTAGAAAATAAAGAAAAAAATCCCAATATTTCTTCAGAAGATAATGCCCGAAAAATTGACCCTGGTTTTGATAACTTAACTCAAGAAAAGAAAACACAAATTGTCAAGGAAGTTGAAACAGTTCTTAATACAATTTGGTCAACCCACGGTGAGGGCAAATGGAAAGATAAAATCATGGTAAACGATCGCATTGCCGATAGTATCTTCCAACAAATCCAAACCCGTCCCGATGAATATTCCATCTTGGCAACTATGAACCTGAATGGAGATTATTTATCGGATGCGGCAGCAGCCATCGTTGGTGGTTTGGGAATGGGACCAGGGGCAAATATTGGTGATGCCTGTGCAATATTTGAAGCCACCCACGGAACCGCACCTAAACATGCAGGTTTAGATAAAATCAATCCTGGCTCAGTCATATTATCTGGCGTAATGATGCTGGAATATATGGGTTGGCAAGAGGCAGCCGACTTAATTAAAAAAGGCTTAGGTTCTGCGATCGCCCAAGGCAAAGTCACTTACGATTTAGCTAGATTAATGGAACCACCGGTAAAAGAGTTAAAATGTTCGGAGTTTGCCGAGGCAATAATTAAGTCTTTTACATAAAGTAGGGAAATGTAGGGGTTAGGAGTCATGTCAGGTTCTCCTAAATCACGGGGATAAAATAGACGCGGAGATGGGGAGATAGAGTGTTATTATATTCGCCTAATCACTTACAATTACGATTTCTCCACGTCCCCGCATCTCTGAAGTCCCCGCATCTCTAAGTCCCCGCGTCTCTAAGTCCCCGTGTCTCTAAGTCCCCGCGTCTCTAAGTCCAACCGGACATATATGATTCATATTACTTAAAATTCCTAACTTACGCTCCTTAATGGGGGCTGCGGGGTTTCCTGCATACACTGTCATTGGTTCCAACGACTTTCCTGCAACTCCTCCTAGTGTCAATACTGCGCCTTTACCAACAGTGACACCAGGTCCAATTACTGATTTTGCTGCAATCCAACTACTTTCTTGAATATGAATTGGGGCAGGAATAAGCAAAAAATCTGGGTGATTCCAGTCATGATTTCCAGTACAAAGATATACATTTTGAGAAATACAAACATGACTTTCAATTATCACAGTGGCAATGTTGTCAATCCAAGCATCCTCACCAATCCAAACATAATTACCAATAATTAAACGCCAAGGAAACTTAACTCTAACTCCTGGTTTAATCCGCACTCCTTGACCAATTTTGGCACCAAATAATCGCAGGATAAATACTTTGAGATGAGATACAGGTAGCCAATGATTTTCAACCAGAGGTGAACCAATAAAATACCATAATATTTGTTTCCATAAAGGTGCCCCAGGGCTGTAATGACCAGTGCTATAATTATTTAAACGCATATAAATTCTGTTGACGAGTTTTCAGACTAGCGCCAGTACGACCTGTGATAATCCAGAGGATTGAGCGACCACTGTCACGAAGAATACGCAATTTAGATTCTTTGGGTTGGTGGGAAGGAACTGACACAGGGGTGAAAATAATACCTTGACTACCGAGAACAAAAGTTGCGATCGCTTTTGCTCTGGGCATGTGAAAGTCTGATGTAATCAAGTATAAATGCTGGATTTTCCGCTTTTTGAATTCTTCTACTAGAGTCGTAAAATTTGTCACAGTGTCGATAGCCTGATAATCAAGGTGAAGGCGACTATCTGCTATACCTGCGGTCTGAAAAATTGTACGTGCTTCTTGAGGTACAATTCCAGTGGAAACCCAAATTTCCAATTCCGGATAATATTTGGCAAAGTTTGCGGTGTAGACTTCACGTTCAGTTTCACCTCCAAGTGTTAGGATTGCTTGCGGTTGGGGTGCTTGCAAAGAGGTGATATAAAGACGCAGTGGAATAATAGATACTAAAAAGATAATAAAACCTGTGAAAAATAAAATTCCATATTTTTTAGTCCAATAACTTAAATTTCTCACTCTTAACATATCTGTATTATTGATTCAAGTAGATGATTATCAGCAAAACTAATCAAGAAACATAAGTATGCTCATTCGGATTTGATATTCAAGTAAATCTAATTATTTATTTGACATTTGTAGATAATGAATATTGTGCTGGTTTACTAATTATTCTATTGGGATTTTCAGACTCTATTAATCTAATGGATAATAATATTTCAGCTAACATACGTTGATATGCGTAATACCAACCAGCCTTCCCATCCCAAATTCCACCTTTAAGAATTAGACAGTAAAAAAATATAATCAATGGGGCAATGTACTTTTGCTTGCGAATTTTATCGCCTAAACTTAACTCTTGTGTCGGTGTTTCTAATAATTTTTTGATTTCAATCAGCATATAACGGTCTTGTGCCCATAACCAACGACTGAGTGGTTTACGGTCATCGTGGTAAATACTATTTTTTAATGTATCTTGTTTACCTCTGACTTCTAATAATTGGGTGTGACCATCATCTATATAAATAGATTTTGATTTACGAAATAATGCTTGACGCGGAGGTAATATAGTTCCCCGCAATGGTTTACCAAAAACACAATACTCAAAATTGATAAAATAACCATCGATATCAGTTTGGGGTGAAATACATTTAATTTCTTCTACTAGCTTTTTTGAAAGAATATAATCTGCATCAAGGGAAAGAACCCATTCACTGTTAACTCTTTCTAAACCGTAATTCCACTGTAAAGTATGAGTATCAAATTTACGTTTAAAAATTTCCACTTGAGGATATGATCGCAAAATATGTAGTGTATCATCGGTACTATAGCTATCAATTACGACTATACGTTTTGCCCATGTCAATTGCTCTAGAGTCCGACTGATATTCGGAGCTTCATTATAAGTAAGAATTAAAGGCGTGATACATTCAAGGATGTTTGATTCAAGCATGTTGGCAAGATTGCTGTTGGTTGAGAATGGATTGATAAACTTGAATTAAGTTGGCGGCAATGCGGTTCCAAGTATATTCTTCAAGGATTAATTTACGAGCGCGATCGCCCATTAATTTTGATTGTTGGGGATTGCTTAAACAAGCAATCAATGCATCAGTAATAGAATCTGGACTAATATCAACAATGTAAGCAGCTTCAGCTTCTCCAGCTTCCGGGAAATTGCAACCAGTCGTAATGATACAAGGCAGTCCTGAAGCCATACCTTCTAATACAGAAACGCTAAAACCTTCGGAGTATGAAGGTGCAATGTAAATATCAGCAGCAGCTAAAGCTGCATATTTGATTGCACCAGTGAGCATTCCTGTAAAAGTCACAGCATCCAAACAGCCAACTTCATCAAAATAACCTCGAACAGTTTCTAAAAAACCTGTATTATCTGGCCCAGCAATAATTAAATGGCTATCGGGAAACTGATGTCTAACTTGTTTAAAAGCATTCGCGAGTAAGTCCAAACCTTTTTTGGGATCAATACGACCTAAGAAAATAATTAATTTGCGATCGCGAGTTTGGGGAAATTCATTCCAAAATATTGCCGGGTTGGATAGTGGGACAAAATCATGATGATGAATACCATTGGGGATAATATATATTGGAGTTTTGCAGTTAAGTTGTGTGATCGATTTTGCTTCCGATGATGCCAGCATTTGGATAGCACTGGCACGTTCCAATGCCGGTTTTTCCAGAAATGAAAAATAAAGACGTTTCTTATCGGCTTTGTAAGCTAGTGCCCAAGGTTCTAACATTCCATGTGGTGTCATCATGTAAGGAACTCCCCGCATCTGACAAGCCCAATGAGCTGGTAAAACAGGATAGGAAAATAGTGCATTTGTATGTACTAAATCGTAATCACTAACATGTTTATACAACCATCGAGTTAGAGAAAAACTGAATTTATAATCACCTGTTTTTAGGTAAGGGAAGTATTGGATGCGATAATTATGGTGAGTCACCCAAGTTTGTAGAGGTACATTGAGTTCTTCTGAACCATTGGCATTGGTTGTGACAATATCAATAGTAACTCCAGCATTAGCAAGGGATTCTACTAATTCAATGACACATTTGGAAGGTCCACCATAATTACTTCCAAGCGCAGGAATTACAACTAAAATTTTTAATTGTTTGAACATCTTTTCAATATTTAATGAATATCCCTTAACGATGAGTCAGAGCATAATCAACTGCTTGACTTAAACCTTGGGCAAAGTATGCGGGAGAGAATTTTTGGATATGTTGGAGTGAAGCTTGACTCATTGCCTTACGGTCTATTTCATCTGAGGTAATTTTGAGTAATAATTGGACTAGTTCAGAAGCATTTTTCGGGTCAAAACCAAACCCATTGACTCCTTCGATGACCAAATCTTCAAAGCAACCACAGCATTTAGAAACGATCACTGGCAAACCTGCTGCCATGGCTTCATTAACTACTAGTCCCCACTCTTCTTGAAAACTAGCATGGACGAAACAACCAGCATGGGCAAAGTAGGGTAATAGTTGCTCTTGTTGGAGAAATCCAGGTAGATGCACACAATTTTGTAACTTAAATGAGTTAATCTGTTGCTCAATCTCTGGACGCAATTTACCATCACCACAAAGCACTAAATCCCAAGCATTCTTACCAGCTAACTGACGGTAAGTAGCATAGGCAGAAATGAGAGATGGTAAGTTTTTCTTAGGAACAAATCGATTAATTGCTAATAAAAAAGGCTTTGTAAGCGGACGAGGTAAAGCTTGAATGTAGTCGGTATGAAAAATATCATTCCCAACAACATCATAGCCACAAAATACAGCATCCGCAGGCATTCCAAGTTTGATAGTATAGCGTTTATGCGGTTGTCCACCAACTAGAGCGGCATGATAGCGCCTCACAATCAAGCTCTTCAACTTTTCTTTCCACCAGGAACGCGAGCCATCATTCTCCGCAGTCTCCGAAAAAAGAATAGTACCTTTGCGATACCACATACACCACAACAGTGCCAACAACATTCCGGGATGGGCATAGCCAGCAATAGCAACAACATCAGGACGGGCTTGATTGAGAACACTAATTAACTTGCGACCAAGTAAATTTATTCCCGCAGTTTCCAGAGTGCGATCGCGAATAACTGAGATAATTGGGCAAGGGAATTTTTCTGTTTGTGTTTCCCAAGGGTACTCAGCTTCATTTCTGGCTAATTCAATACCTATAACTTGCCATTTTTTTTGCAGACAATGCTGAAAAAAGCCTTCTAATCTAGCTAAATGATAAGGCCCGTAATTACAAAAAATAATCGCAATTTTTAATGTCATATATTTACTCGAAATTGCTTAAACTGAGGTGTTTTGACTCTTGCAAAAACAAGCAATCCTCCCATAAAAATTAATCTAAATAATAAATCTGCAAAAAATTTCGTTGTTCCATGCGTTATTGATAACATAGCTGGCGAAAATAAACTAATGTAAAAAAGTTGAGCACCCAGACTATTTTTATGGATGGCAGCTATCCAGAGATTTTTAAATATATAAGCAACAAAGACAAAAAACATACATCCTAAATAATCAAATTGAGTAAATGAATCTCCAATACCTGTAATTGTTGTTCCTACTGGGATTGTGTAACCATACAAGCTTTTAGTATCATATTCAGACATTTTAAATTGTAGATTATTCTTAAACTCAGCGCTGAGAAATTGGGCAGGTACAAATTGAAATATCACGGAGTCCCAATATTGTGTTCCAAATCCATATTGGCTATTTTTTACTGCTGCATCCATAAGTAATGCTGCATTTCTTAATTCTAAATTTTTACCCTTCATGACAAAGTTTTGGAGGTTCTCAACTGGTTTTAATTGCCACAGTTGTTCCCAATTACCAGACTTTGCAATAGTTCTATATTCACCAATTAAAGGAATGGCAAATAGAGCTAGGATAATAAAACCTACTGCTAACCAGCGAGGTGGTACATAACGGCGAAAAAAACAAATCGAAAGTCCAATACTCAGAATAAATGTTGCTGTAACTTCCCGTCTTCCATAAAGAATAATTGTTTGGATGGGAATAGCCGCAGCAAAAGCAGTCAAAGCAAATTTGATGAATGTTGGACGTTTTAAAGCTGATAATAAAAAAATACTAAAACCAGGATATATCAACCCACTAAAGAAAAAATAAATAGTAATAATACCAGTCCACTGAGTATTTGCTCGCACTGATTCCGGTTGCAGATTGATAAGAATTGTCGCAATATAACCAATAATTGTAAAAACAATTCCTCCATACATCATTTTTTTATCGTCAAAATGTGCATCAAAACTACTAACAAATTTACGATTGATTGGTAATTGATAACCAAACCAACACATTGCTGCACATAAACAGCACATTAATAATACCCTTTCTAAAGCTTCTTGGTTTGGTAGTAAAGGGTTATTAAATAATGCGATCGCCTGGGGTAAAATGAAGGAAATAATAATACCCCCCATAAAAAATGGGTATTGATAAACCCTTTCAGGACTCACTAACCCCCAAATCAATAATCCTGCACAAATAAAGATAAATAGATAAAGATAAAGTTCTGCCATAAACATTAGCTACAAATGTATTGTGAATTTTATATTTTAGATAGTAGCTCTTTCATTTTTGACTAAAAAGTTAGAATGAGAGCAAGTTTGCTGATATAAATTCACTAATTTTCGCGTGTTATTTCGCCAATCGTGATTTTGTTGTAATAAAGACTCAATATTCTGATACCGTTGTTGCCAGTTCTGTGGATAGGCAATAGTTTGGATAATTCCCTTTGCCATTGCTTGCAAGTCTCGATTAGGGAAAAGATAAGCTGTATCAGGACGAAGGATTTCATTGACTCCTCCAGTGCAAGAAAACCCTACAATGGGTACTTTACAAGCCATTGCTTCCCCTATTACTAAACTCAATTCTTCGTAATGAGAGGTAAAACCTAAAACATCTAAAGCATGATAAGCAGTAACAGTGTTATCAACTATTCCGGTAAAAATGACGCGATCGCTAATTCTCAAATTTACAGCTAATTTTTTTAACAATTCCGCATCGCTACCAGTACCAACGACCAAAGCATAATAATTTGATGGTAAGAGGCTAATAACTTTCAAAAAATCATCAGTTCCTTTCATTCCGCAGTGGAGACGACCGACAAAACCCACTACATAGACATTATCAGGAATACCAAATTGTTTGCGAGCAGTGAATCGTTGACTTTCTGTCGCAGGAGTAAAGCGGTCGCGATTTACGCCATTATAAAGAACACTAGTACGCTGTGTTTGATAGCCTCCTTGGTTCACTAGACTAGAGCGAGTATGTTCAGCAACGCAAATTAATAAGTCGGTAGATAAACGTTGTATATTCTGTGCAAAAATAGCCCGCGAAAATATCGATCTATCAGTTGCACTTAAATGACCATGGGAGATTTTTACTGCACCAAAATGAAAAAATGTTAGTAGATGACACCACAACAAACCATCATGATGGTGAATAATATCGGGTTTAAATTTGCGAATAAATTCAAGCAAACGTCCAAACTTCCAAACATCATTGGAGTTAGCAATACCTAAATAATGAGCACGATTTTTTAATTCCGATTGAAACAAACCCGGTTTTCCATAAACAAACAAACAATGAGCATCTACTCCACATTCTGGTAAACGTTTAGTAAACTCAACAGCAACTCGAACTGCACCACCTGTTGCTGGATCATCAGATTGACAAATATGCAGAACTTTCAGTTGTTTACTCATCATTTTTTCACTAATAATATTCTTAGTCATCATCCTTAATTCTCCTCTTAATTTGATTGAAAGTTACCTCAACTATTTGATTATGAATTCACAACATTTATAACCCTTTCAGCATATTTATCCCAAGTAAAGTCTTTCGCCCTCTCTCTCGCAGCAATCGCCATGCGATCGCGTAATTCTCGATTTTCTAGAAGTTCTTCAATTCGATTTGCTAATATTTCGGAATTACGTTCGGGAATAATAAATCCTTCAATTCCATCTCTAATTACAGAACCAGCAGCTTCTGTAGTAATGACTGGTAAACCTGCTGCTAAAGCTTCATAAACAACTTCCGCAGAACCTTCAACTAAAGTCGGTAGCACAAAAATATCTGCTTGCATAAATTCTTGGTGAATTTGACTTCTAGGTACTCTACCGACAAAATTTATTTTTTCTGTCAATTTATGATTACGAATAATATCAGAAACTCCTCCAGCGACTCGAAATTCATAGTTACGATGACTGAGTTTTTTTGCAGCCATTCCCAAAATATGAATCCCTTTACGAAGTTCGGCTGTTCCAACAAATAAAATCCTATTTTTTTGGGGATTATTTTTCAGCTTAAACCAAGAATCTCCCACAGCATAAGGTACTATTTGACATTTTTCTGGAGATACTCCAAATTCTTGTAACCCTTTGACTACAAATGATGATGGCACGATAAATATATCTGTAAGATTAATGAATCTCTGGAAAGAAGTATAATCTTGCTCAATAATTTTCTGTGCCATTAATGGTTCTAAATCATGAAATTCTTCTCTCTCTCTTTGAACAATAGTATGAATTATTGGTGAGATATAAATCTCAGTAAATATTTTGATCTGCTTTTGTTTTGCATATTCTAAAAAGTCTGTACCTTCCCCAAACATGGAATAAATATGTGTCGCCTTTCCTAAGCCTTTTCGTATCATTGCTTGTCCAAATTCATGATTAGAAGCGAACAACGATTGATATTGCTTGACTGTATTATTTCCAGCTAATTTTTGTCTAGCTAAATATCGTAAAGCCACTAGGTCAAAAGTATGTACTTTATCTTGAATTAATGAGGGAACTCGGCGATTTAGCAAACGATTTAAGGCATCATTTTTAACAAAATCAGGACAAAATCTATCTAATATTCTCCCGATACCAGAATTTGCACAAAGGTCAGTATAAAAAGCTTCTAGCAGTCCTGCCTGTTGTAAAATTATTGGTATCGCGTAGTTACGACGTGCGCCGTTTTGAATGCTAATAAACCGTTTCACTGACGATATATCCTTACTTTTGACAGACGGGAATGCAAAGAGAATTGATTATTTTTATATAGCGATCACCTAATTTTTCGGCATCGTATCTTTCTAGGTAAGTGGAACGAATTACTTCCGGAGAAATTACCTGTTTATGTATCAAATTGATGATATCTAGAAGCCCATAGGCATAGTTTTCAGCATTTGCAAATTCAACTAATTTACCCAAGCGGGAATCGCTTAAAATTTCTGAGAATGCACCGACATTTGTGGCGATAATTGGACGACCACCAGCTAAAATTTCTAATGCGGCAAGACATTGTCCCTCTGAACGAGATGTAAAAGCAAACAGATGACATTCAGCGATCGCATCTCCAACTTGATGATTAGGAACATTACCGTGAAATATCACATCATCTCTAACCCCTAATTTTTCAGCAAATTTTTCAAGTTCTTGACGCTGATAGCCATCACCAAAAATATGTAAGCTGACTCGGCTATTATTGTCTGTATTTTTCTGAAATTTAGGATTATATAGAGATTGTAAATACTGGAATGATTCTAATAGTAAATGAACATTCTTCTCCTTAACTAATCGACCTAAAAACCCAATTTTTATCTCTGAATACATCGGTAATGCTTCTAATCTTTTAGACTCTTGAGGAATCAGAGGTATAACTTCAATAATTCCTTGATAAGCAATATCCTGCAAATCTTGCACAAATGTAGAAGATTGTACCAGAATCATATCAAATAAATTTAGTGTTTCTCTAAGTATATTTCTCTGTGTAAGATTCTCTGGCAATAAATGTCTATGGGCAGTAATGTAAACAAATTTTGTATTTTTGTTAGCAGCAAGTCGCATCTTTTGTAATATCTTTAATGGAAATAGCTTGCCTAAAATGACAATATCTGCCTTTTTAATTTCCTCAATTCCCCAAGGTAATAGTATCCAATCTGGTAAATTTAAATTACAACCCCAACGCCAAGGAATACGAACTATTTTTACTTGTTCTTGTTGTATAACTTCCAGTAATGGCGAAAATTGTCCCCAACAAAGTAATGTACAATCAAAGCCTTTGCTCTGAAGATAAATTAGAAGATTTTTTCCAAAAGTTTCTATCCCTCCCACTGGTGCAAAACCACCACAGTAGAATAAAACTTTACTATTATTATTTGTTGCTTTTAATTGCATAGCTAGTAAGAATACAATTTTTTCGTTTGATGTAGAATTGACAATTTAGTTTTTTTGTAGATATAATCTACCGTAGTTGTATTTCAGTATTAGACACCTGTGATTGGTATAAAGACCAATACTTTCCCTTAATTTCTAATAATTCTCGATGATTTCCTTCTTCGATAACTCTACCTTGAGAAATTACGGCAATTTTGTCTGCTTTTTCAATTGTTGAAAGACGATGAGCAATTACAATTACAGTTCGATCGCGACTGACTTCTTCAATTGCTTTTTGCACAATTTTCTCTGATGTCGAGTCCAAAGCACTAGTTGCTTCATCTAATATCAGTATCTCTGGATCGCGTAAGATTGCTCTGGCGATCGCAATTCTTTGGCGTTGTCCTCCAGAAAGTCTAGCTCCCCTATTTCCCACAATTGTTGCGAAACCCTGTGGCAATTCTTGAATAAATTCATAGGCATAAGCTTTTTTTGCGGCATTGATAATTTCTAATTCAGTTGCATCTGGATATCCGTAAGCAATATTTTCTAGTACCGTTGCATGAAATAAAAAAGTATCTTGACTTACCATTGCAATCCCATTTCGCCAAGAATGACGTTGTATTTCTCTGAGGTCTATTCCATCAATTTTAATACAGCCATAATCAGGGTCGTAAAACCTCATTACCAAATCTACCAATGTGGATTTACCACTACCAGAAGTACCAACTAAAGCAGTTGTTTTACCTTTTTCAATTTGTAAACTCATCCCATTTAAAGTAGGACTTGAGTTAGAAGGAAAAGTAAAGGTGACATTTTCCAAACTTAAGCTTGATTGCAATCCTTTGTATATTTTTTTGCCATCGGGTAAACTCAAATCAGCAGTACGATTTAAAAAGTCATAAATTGCTTCTACACTTCCCGATAATAACGATATATGCGATCGCATCCCGTTCAGATGATTAATTCGAGGGAGAATTCGTAATAAAGCTAATGTATAAGTTAACAAAAATGGTAAAGTTGAATTTCTAGACGTTGCTTCAACACTAGTCCCAACTCCAATTATAATTAGTAAAACAATAATTCCAATAGTTTCGGTTATCGGTACAACAATCGAATCATACTTATAAGCTTGCATCTCTTGCTGATGTCTTTCTTTTAGTAGTTGATTTACGTGATTAATTTCCCGGTACTCTGCATTAAAAGACTTGACTACACGAATTCCACTTACTAATTCTGTAATAAAAATAGAGAAGTTCTCAATTGATTTTGCTGAGTTTCTACCATATTTTTGAACTGCATTCATAACTATTTTCAGAACAGGAACTAGAGTCACTAAACTCAAAATAGTCACAACTGTCATAATTGGCGATAAGCTAATTAGTAATACTGTCAATCCTGATATAAATAATACTTCACTAATAATCTCAATAATATAAGATGAAAGAACTTCGCTACGTTGTGCTTGTTCGTTTACATAACTAAGTATTTCTCCTAAGTTAGTCTGATTATAAAATGATAGTTCCAAATCTAAAAATCTTTGGGTACATAGTTGGCGCAGATGCAAACCAACACTTAGTTGAAATTGACGAATATTTAGATAAGAGAAATAGCGAGATAAATTTTTTAATATTGTTAATACTAAAAAACTTATGGTGATTGCCCATATCTGCCAATTTTGAGGAAGATGCGAAAATAAGCTCATTACACCTTCTAAACCTTTTTGAGCTTGACTAGTATTAGTACTATTACTACTACTAGCTAAACTTTGAATTAGAGGCATCACTAATATAACAGTAATAATTTCCAAAATCGAAACAATTAAAGCTAGAAATACAGCTTTAGCTGCAATATTCCAGAAAGGCTTTATAAATTGAAAGATAATTTTTGTAGTTATTTGAGACATAAACATTACGAAGAAAATAAAGAGAGAGAATGGGATTAGTTATAAAATATTGAATAAGAGCAAGACGTAATTGATTATGTATATCTTTCGAGATTATTCAAAATAATTCACAAATTAGAGATAAAGACTTGGAATTAGAATTATTTTGGTTATTTATATCGAGCAAATAATAATCATCATCAAGAAAGTAAAGATTGATCGCTCTAATTCTCAAGCCATTCACTAATCACATTCCGAGTGGATCATAAGTAATTAGTTTGATTGTTTCATAAAACACTCCGACGTAATACTTCTAAGTATTGTTTAGCAATAATTTCACAAGTAAAGTTGGATTGCATATAATTTCGTGCAGCTGTACCCATTTTTTCCGCCAGATGTTTGTCGCGACTCAAATGACTGAGAAAATCAGCTAGTCCCCGACTGTCTCCATTCTCAAAGGCTCCACCGCAGTTAACCTCTGTCATCATGTTCTGCAAGTATGAATGCTGTGGACAAATAACTGCCATCGGTCGTCCGGCTGCTAGTGCCCCGTATACCTTACTAGGTGCGACTAAGTTTTCCATTCCTTTGTCTACACTCACCAGCGAAACATCGCAAGCTGTCAAAGAATAGGGTAAATCTTCTTTGTTTTGATAGGGCAAGAATGCAATATTGTGTAATCCTAAGCGTTTCACCTCCTCTTTGAGGATTTTGCCTTTCGCCCCACCACCAACAAACAAAAAGTGAATTGGTTCATCTTGGAGGTCTTTGGCGGCTTCCAGAATTGTTTCCATGTCGTGGCATCGACCCATATTTCCAGAATACAGAACAGTGAACTTATCGACTAAGTCATGTTTCCAAGCAAACCAGTTATATTTTTTGGGTATGGGTACAATCAAATCTGAATCAGCCCAACTATGAATCACAGTAATCTTATTGGCAACTTCTGGACAGTTATTCACCACATGCTTTTTCATATCTGGACTTAATACAATTAAGCCCTTCGCATTCCGCCATACCTGACGGTTAATAGCCATCCAAAAGCGACTAATGAAATGATGTTTGGGAATTACATTTAGTGCTACTGCAATATCTGGATATAAATCATAAAGGATGCAGACATAAGATATACCTAAAAGTAGGTGTGCTAAATAACCAATCAATGGTAGGAACGGTGGTGCTGTAGTCACAAGCAATAAATTATGACTACGAGAATGACGAATTAAATGGGAAAGCGATCGTACAAAAAACATCACTCCATTCAATGCCTTACCACGAATCCTTCCAGGAAACATCTGACTAGTACGCGATCGCTTAATTTTGACTCGACCATTTTTTTCTATTGCAGGTGCATTTGTAGTCCCAAATGCATAACCTGGCTGACCTGTAAATACTTCAATATCTACCCCCAGAGTCGCGAGTTCATGTACTAATTCCTCGACTAACTGCCCAGTAGCAGCATAATCTGGGGGGAAGTATTGAGTGATTACAGACAGTTTTATTGCCTGCTCTGTTGTCTTTGCCCTCTGATTTTTTGCCTCAAACGCAGTAAATTCGTTTTGCAGCAACCTTCTACCTTCTTCACTTAAAGCCAAGTTATCTATCCTCCTGAGGTTTTTCCTGTCGTCGTGCAGTTGCAATGCACTTAATCCGCAGCACGAGGTTTTCGATTGACTAATGAATGTCAAACGAGGAATGATTAGGTGGTAGGTAGATACGTCTCTGGTTTAAAGACCCGTTCAGCAAGCAAACTCAAAGTAGTATTTGGCATTGCTTACTTTCTCAATGCAATCTGGTATGTATTCAATACAGCATTTATTACTTAGGACTGTACTGTATATTATTCGCGAGTTGGTCGCTTTTTCCCAAAATTTTCACCACTTGGAGAAACTTATTTCAGGATTATTTAGCATGATTATGACCATCACTTCCGTATCTAAATGTAAACCATTAATCAAAGTCTGATTGATTACACGTACATAATTCACTTAAACTTTATAGATAGTCCGTAAATTATAAAAAGATTTTAAATTCTAACTACAAAATATTTATATGTGCTTAGATACACAAACTCGATTATTATGATACAGATCGCTCAAAGATGCTGAACAGACTTAATACAAGAAATTCTAAATATATGAACAATATGAGCAAGCTTGATTACAAATGCTTTTACTTAGACTAAAAGCATTTTTGAATACTTTTAACTTAAAAATACTTAAACGTTAAAGATAAAGTTATTGTAAATTTAGTTATCTACATGTAGTTGAGTTGTAGAATTTAGGTAGTTTTTTTTACAAAACACATCATACATCTACTATATAAGTATTTGCAACTAGATTTAGTCAAAATATTCCGGAAAGTAAATTTATACCGAGAACAAGTTATGTAATCCTTCTTAAGGAAATCTAAAGAAGCAATTTTTTAAGAGCAATATTTCCACAGGAAGCACAGTAAAACTGACAAAACATAACTGGTTGCAAATCTTGATTGTCTTATCTAAGCAGGCACTATTGACTTAAACACTCCAACCAACAAAACGTTATATACAAAACCTTGCTGCGACCAAACCTATGAATACATTCGAGAATTCATCATCAGCTTTCTACTCGCAAAATGGAAAAGGTCAGTCACCTCTAATTTTGCACAGCCAACCCTCTGTCATCACTGAATCACAAGAAGACCAAGGTTTGCGCGATTTTTTTGGTGTGATGCGGCGACGAGCATTTGTTGTGTTAGGGGTAAGTACGACTGTTGTCGGTGGTGTCATGGCA
Organism: Calothrix sp. UHCC 0171; assembly: GCF_034931845.1. Classification (NCBI taxonomy): domain Bacteria; kingdom Bacillati; phylum Cyanobacteriota; class Cyanophyceae; order Nostocales; family Calotrichaceae; genus Calothrix; species Calothrix sp. UHCC 0171. The sequence goes on along the minus strand of NZ_JAYGHN010000004.1, from coordinate 73,892 downwards.
ATGACATTGAAGCAGGAGGTTATATACGAAGGAAAATTTCAGGTTTTAGTTGAACCTGTGAAGGATGACACTAGCTTGTCCAAGGTGACATCCTCGAAAGAAGAAAACGGACAAAAGTCTGAGTTCGACTATGAAACACAAATTCAGGTTCTCAAGAGTCCTGAATTTATGAAAGATGCGATTCGGCAATTGCAAGTTTCATATCCAGAGATAGATAGAGAAAATCTGCTGGAAAAATTGAGTATTAATCGAGTTGGAGAAACTAAAATTATTGAAGTCAGCTACAAAAGTAGCAATCAATCTGAAATTAAGAAAGTTCTTGACAAACTGACATCTGTATATTTAGATTACAGCCGCGAAAATAGGCAAACAAGCTTGCGCCAAGGCTTAAATTTTGTTGAGCGAGAACTTAAGGGAATGCAAACGCGGGTTGATAATCTCCAAAAGCAATTGCAATTTTTCCGACAAAACAATAATTTCATTAATCCTGAAGCTCAACAGGAGCAAATTACCAATCAGCTCAGACTTTTGGCAGAGCAAAAAATAGGTGTAGAGCAGCGCTTGGCAAAAGCACGTGCAGAATATACAAGATTACAGACAACAGAAGGAGGGCAAGCTGTATTACGGGATGCTGATGTGTATAAGCAGGTAGTGACTCAAATTCGGCAAGTAGAGGCAGAAATAGCCAAAGAAAGAACTCGTTTTAGGGATGACACTGACATGATTGAAGTCTTGCGAGAGAAGCGGCAAAATATGCTGCCTATATTGCAAGAAGAAGCGACGCGAGTTCTGACGATTAGAATATCTGAAGCTGTGAACGAAATTCAAAGTTTAGAGCAGCAGAAACAGAAAATTAATGAAAGTCAGCTAGTATTAGACCGTCAAGTCAAAGAATTACCAGTTTTAGCTCGACAGTATACTGAACTTCAGCGTAAACTCCAGGTTGCAACTGATAGCTTGAATCGATTTTTGACGACTCGAGAAACATTAAAAATTGATGTAGCACAAAAGGAAACACCTTGGCAGTTAGTCCAAGCAGTTACTCTGCAAAAAGAACCTGTTTCACCAAATCCCAAGCGCAATGGAATATTAGGATTGGTTGCAGGTACTCTATTAGGAGTCAGTGCTGCCCTAGTCATGGAAAAGTTGGATACAACTTTCCGTTCGGTAGACTCACTCAAAGAAAAACTGAGATTACCATTATTAGGGACAATCCCATTTCAGAGAAAGCTGCAAAAAAAACAGAGCTATTCTACAAGTCTGGCAGCATCCAATCATCCCAAACTAGCTGGAAATACTAACCAAAGGCAATTACCACCTGCATCCTATGACTTTCTTTATCAAGATGAATCATCTAAGTTCTTGGAAGCACTGCGGGTAATGTATACCAATATTCAACTATTGAATTGCGATCGCCAAATTCGTTCATTGGTTGTGAGTTCAGCATTACCTGGTGATGGAAAATCGACTTTAGCTTTTCACTTGGCATTAACTGCATGTGCAATGGGACAAAAAGTTCTACTTGTTGACGCGAATATGCGTCGCCCGAATATCCATAATCTGGCATCACAAAACAACCATCAAGGATTAAGCAGTTTTATTTCTGGTTCTGCAACGCTAGAACAAGCAATGGGACATTTGCCTGCTATGAGTGATTTGACTGTTATCACCGCAGGACCAACACCACCCGATCCAACTAAACTTCTATCATCTCGCAAAATGAGACAGTTCATGGTGGAGATGAACGAAGCATTTGATTTGGTCATTTATGATGCACCTCCTCTCACTGGACTTGCTGATGCGAGTTTGTTGGCATCTTATACTGATGGTCTTGTTCTTGTTGTTGGTATGGGTTCCACTGAGCGAGATACAATTCAACAAACTCTGGATGGATTGAGAATGTCGCAAATTCCAGTATTAGGAATGGTCGCAAACCGTGTTAAAAATGATTTAATTAATAACCATTACTATTACTATCAAGTTGAACAAACTCCCGTGGAGGAATATTAAGGAGTTAGTCTTAGGAATCAAGAGTGAAACAGGATTTATATTACTCAAGCTTCATTCAAAATTGAGTGGGGTAAAAATATCTGCGTCCCTGCTTCTAGTAGGCAATCTCAACCCGTCAATTTTAGTTTGACGTTTAGTTTGGCGAACACTCGGTGTTAAAAATTTCCGTATCACTCTATCTCCCCATCACCGCATTTTTTTGAATATAACTTCTGTATTCTTCTACTATGCTGTTTTAAAAAACCGAATAATTTCGCGTACATGATCAAGAAATTGCCCGTCGGTAGAAAGCTGAGATATGGCTTGACGTGCTTCTCTAGATAAACGCTCATGTTCAGTTTGATTTGTTGCTCGTAATTCCTCTAAATTAGCAAATATGCGAGCTAATTCTCGACGGGTTTCTTCAATATAGTTTTGTTGATTTGCTGCTACTGAATAAGGTTGTTCAGGATTTAGTTGTTCTTCTAAACGTTTGACTGTTTCTTCAAGATTATTAAATCGATAACGTAATTCAATAACGTCTTCGCGGGGATATTTCCACTCTTGGCGAATCATTGTCAGGCGAGCATATAAATATTCATAAGCACTAATTGCCGGTCTTAAACCTGTTAATAATAATGCGGCTCCAGAGGAAATATAACCAACTGCACTAATACCTGTAGCTGCTAATATATACAAACCAATAGCAGAAATTAAATGTAGAGCGATCGCAATAATTAAAGAACGTTTAGCGAGGATTTTGACATATTTTTGTTGCTTTTCATCAACGGAAATACCTTTTTCTTGAGATTGTTCTCCTTCAGCTAAGACGGACTTTGCTTGAAAATGAATATTCCAAGGTACTGTGACTATTACTAATAACCACCAAAAACTAGCACCACCAATCACCCAATCCAGAAAGTTTCCCGCAGAAATATGAAACCACTGCAAAACACTGAATATTAGCAGCACTATAGCGACGATTCCCACGCTAGAACCGACGAAAAAATTCAAATACATCTTTTCTATTTTCCAATTAAACTATTGCCTTTATCTTGACATTTAGGCAACAATCTGAATCAGTGTATGTGATGGTTTCTAGAGTTACACACAGCTATTTTGTGGTTGAGTAATTTAATTAAGCAATTTAACACTCTGGTTTGAGATTAATGATTTGAGTCATCATTGAATCAAATAACTTCGCCAAATCGGCTCTAACTCACCACTAACTTTTTCAGACTGCAAAAGCCGCCAAGTTTTACCTTCTTTTTGTAGCTGCATGTAAACATCAAAAGGCTTTTTTGCTTGATTTAATTGGCGTTTTGGTAATTTTAGAGTTAAGTCATAGGTTCCCCGAATATGATATGCAGGTAAAGTTTGGATTATTTGGTATTTTTGCTCACTAATCGCTAGGTGTTTAATTTCAAAGCTTTTGACATTTAAATCTAACTGCTGGCTGAGTTGTTGCTGTGTTTGTTCCACTTGCAGAGTCACAGCTTTTTTCACCAATCCATTTGTTGGTGTCAGTGGGTTACTGTTACATGCACTGAGAAATACCATTAACAAACAAATCGCAATTACCCGAATCATCCCAGTTTCTCCTTCATGCCTCTGCAACTGCGATCGTACAAGATATTTGGGATTTTAGATTTTAAAATAAACCTAGTACAGTTCGGCGGAAATGAACCAACCATTCTAAAGTGACAAAAAGCTTATTTTGGAAGCTTTATTCCTTCTGCCTTCAGCCCTCTTACTTCTGCCTTCACGTACTAGTAATGCGTTCGCGTAGTGTGTAGGAAGGACAAACATCTTGCTCACGCGGGCAAGATGCTCCGGAGTTTTCCGTGAAGAGCATCTCCCCGGAAACTCCTCTCCGCACTACAAATATTAAATTGTTCAACTTATTTTTACGCGGCTCGTTATCTTCAGCTATGGTAAACCAAATACCAAAACGCCGGGTTCTCAAACTTATAGATTCACCCAAGCATACCTGAGATTAGTTAACGGTTCGTGCCTAAGCAAAAATGAACGGATGAGCGCAGCAGGACTCGAACCTGCGACAAACGGATTAGAAATCCGTTACTCTATCCAGCTGAGTTATGCGCCCATGATTAAATCACATTCGATATTCTATCCGTGTATTCCCAAAATTGCAATCAAAATTGCAAAGTTTTACCAAGGCAAAACTGACATTTATGGTTGCCAATATATCAATTTACATTAAAAAGCCCACAGCAGAGAACTGTAATTGAGTATATTGTGTTGTCTGGTTTCCTGTTATAAATGTGTTAACTTGTACGGAATATGATTTGTCTGCATAGTCTCAGTGTAAAGTCAATATATTTGGCGATATACAACATAGACAATGTGTGATTTATCTTTACCATTATCTATGCCCCTGTTAGGAGTTATTTGCGTTTGTCATGTTCATTCTTAAACGTCAGGATGTTGAAATATCAAGCATTCAGCACCCGAAGCGGGACCAGCAGGTACCGATACTTTATTATCAGGGGCAGACTTTTCGTTTGATTAGCGTGTTTAAGGCTAGCCAAGAAGAAGAAGCTAAAGCTTTGTGGCGGGAACTAACCGACAACCGTGGAAAAGCTTGTGTTTTGTTAGAAGAGCCTGATCGCTATAGTGTTTGGGGGAAAATACGTGCCGAGCAGATTAGTAGCGACACTGACAACCATAGCAGAACGAGGATTTTGATCCAAGCCAGTATTTTGCTATTACAGTCGGTGCAAATCGATATCGAGGAAATGCTTGGCAGTAAGCAGGCAACTTTATTTCAAAAGGATATGTCTGAGGTTTGTAGGCAAAAGCAATTTCCACAAGTTTCCTCGCCGGATGCAGTGAAGTATCTACTGAGTATTGATCCTCTACAGGCTCTGCAATTACCGCCTTGGCAAGAAGACCGAGTTATCACTTTTTTACAAGAGTTGCATCGATTAGGTAAAGCCTATTTTGGGAATACTCATTTTGCCGATCCTGTAGTCGATCGCTTACAGGATATGCCCGAAGGCGATCGCTCCTTGTTTATGGGCTGGCTAGGACAATCACCAATAAGTAAACTATGGCACTAGCATTTAGTAGTTTTACTTAGGTTGTTTTGAAACTGATGCGAGTATATTGATGGCTACAGCTATTGGTTTACTTTGTTTAGAAGCAAATCAATAGCCAAAAAATACAAGTTGCATCGGCATGGTTTGATGAATATGAGTCATGTTTACAATAAGTCTTATCGCTTGAAGCCAGTTTTATCAACCCAAAATATTGTATTGGTCTGTATGGGTTGGGGTGTACTCGCATTGCTATACTTTTTATTGTTTAGCGCCCAAATACCCACACAAACACCACAAGGAATAGAAGAACTGCGAGCTGAATGGTACATAATCGGTACAAATATTTTTGAGGCGATCGCTTATCTGGGTGCGGGTGTCCTCTGCCTAAGAAATTGGCGAAGTCAACAAATTGTCAGTGGTAGAGGTGTTTGGCTGGCAATTGGAATTGGAATGCTTTCGTTTTGTTTGGGAGGAATATTTTTTGGATACACCGAAATTGTTCTCAAAGAGGAGCCATTCCCTTCAATCGGCGATATATTCTTTGTAATTACCTATCTATTCGTAGGCTTCGCCATGATTTCGGCATTGCTTTCCAAACGAATTAACCTTGAACTTTGGCAATGGATGATTATTATTGCGATCGCAGTGTCAGGAAGTGCGCTAGCATGGTTAATCTCCAACCAAACGTCGAGTGCAGGCAGCCCAGTTGCTGATTGGGCAGTTAAAATTGCTCCCATATTAAATTGGTTTTACGTCGTTTGCGATGTATTGCTGTTGATCGTTGCGACTACTTTACTGCTAGCATTTTGGGGTGGACGTGTTTCTTTGTCTTGGCGAATGATTGCAGCCGCAGCATTTTCGCTCTACATTGCAGATATGTGGCAAAAATATGCCACAACTTCGATTCCCGAATACCAAAGTGGAGGGATACTAGAAGTGTTCTATGTGTGGAGTGGTGTGTTATTTGGTATGGGTGCTGTCTTAGAATACGACGCATCGCTATCACGTTCGCGACGCGATCGAGGACGAAAACGAAACTAGCAAATGTGGGTCTACCGTGAGAAAACTAACAGAATCAGATAAACAAGAGATACTCAAGTTATACCGCGAGAGTGCGGAAACAACTTCTACTTTGGCGGAAAAGTATGAAGTTAGTAACTCGACAATTAGCCGTTTGCTTAAAAGTACCTTACAGGAAGACGAGTATGAATTTCTCGTTTCCCTCAAACGGGCTGCACGAACCCCTGAAGGGAGAGCGCAGGTAAGTTACGATAATCTGCCAACGGCGTTTGTTCGAGAGGAGGTTGAGGAAGCGCCAACACTAAAACCTGAACCTGAGCCGGAACCGAAGCCAAAGCCGACACCTCGTAAAGCTAAATCTATTACTAAAGAGCCTGTGGTGGTAGAAATGCCATCCAAAACCGAGGTGCCCGAACCCAAAGGTGGAGTTAGGCGAGTGCGAAAGCGTTCGTTGAATGCCGATGAAGAACTGCAAACTCCCTTACCTGTCGCCAGACAGTTAGATTTACTGGAACAGGAGCCAGAAGTTACCAGTATCCAAAGTCCATTATTAGTAGATGTAAATTCCCAAACAACTGCGATCGCCGAAATGTTTGGTGAAGATTTACTTGATGATGATGATACTGATGATTTGGATGATTTGGATGATGACTTCGGTGACGATGAGGATGACGAAGATGATGAGGATGAGTGGGAAGCTCCTCGTCCTTTAGTTAATCGTTCTCGCAGTGGTGATAGTTTAGTTCCGGTTCTGCCGTTATCAGCCGCCAGCTTACCGAGAACTTGCTACCTTGTCATCGACCGTTCGGCTGAACTTATCACTCGCCCCCTACGGGATTTTGGTGACTTAGGGCAAATTCCCAACCCGGAAACACAACAACGTACCTTGCCTGTGTTTGATAACCATCGGGTTGCCAAGCGCTTCTCGACAAAACGCGATCGCGTGATTAAGGTTCCTGACAGCCGTATGTTGCACAAGGCTCGCTATCATCTGCAAGCTAAGGGCATCACCCGTTTATTGATTGATGGTCAGGTTTATTCTCTCTCTTCTGTGTAGTTTGGGTTATTAGTCATTAGTCATCTACTATGGACTATTAATTATGAACTACGCCACAACTTACCAGGCTACCTTGGGGGCATAGCGATCGCTGTGCCCTTCTAAATTATATTTTCATCTTTGTGTATTTCTATAAATTCCCGTTCTTGCTATTCAAATTTAAAATCTCGACTGTATTAGTGACGCTGCGCTAACGGCACCCTACTTTTGTAATTTATTTAATCCACATTCCTAAGGATAAATTGGAACAGATGGTTTGTGTTCTACGGGATTAGCTAAGTGATTATTTGTGGAAGTATTCACGTGAGGGCGGAATTCGACAACATCCCGCTTAATCGTGATGTCATAATTACCGAAAAAGTCATGTCCTAAAAGTCCAGTTTCCAGTTCACTCCCAGCGATCGCAACGGCGGTACGATTGACTTTAACTGCTCCAACTGCGATCGAACTAACATAACCAATTGGGAAAATAACAGATTTGGAACTCGCGGTATTGGCTTTTGCTTTGCCAACGGGTATTACTCCCAGTGCATTTGCCATATCCTCAGTAATTACAGTCCCGCTAGCCCCCGTATCAACTATCATCTCAAATGATTGATTGCCATTAAAAGTCACTTCAATAACTGGCGTTCCACCCATGCGGCGTTTAATTGGTATGGAAACTAACTTTTCTTCGCTTTGCTGCGCTAGTTGCGCTTGTAATAATTCTGGCATGGGTTGTGTCACATATACAGGGACAATCTCACGCTGCACAGGCTTTGTTTGGGGAACTGGCACCTGAACAGGGGCAACAGATTTTGGACGTGAGGCAATTTGAGATAATCCAGTTGCAGATGTGGGAGATTTAGAAGCTACATTCACTCCAGAGGCAGAAGACACAACTTGTTTTTGGACTGGTGATAATGATTTTTGGCGATTGGCTACAGTTTTGATTTGGGCATACTCAACTTGGCGGCGGTATTCACTGATTTTGCTCTGGGCAACGTCAAAATAGGGATTACCACGCTGTACCTGATTCATTAATGCGATCGCATCTTGATACTGGTTAATTACTAAACCCCAGTCAGAAATTGATTGAGCTGACTGACTGATGCTGAAAGCGCCCGCAGCTTTATCAAGTCCCCGTTCAAAAAGGTTGACTTCATTTGCAGTCTGTGTTAAGGATGATGACAACCTAGTGCCATCAGTACCACTTTGAGAGTTAGCCTCTACCCGAACCGAAGCAGATTGATTGGGTGAGCGAATTTCACTGTTTGCTTGGTTAAATTGACTTTGGTTGCCCTTCCCACAAGCAACAGTCAAAATTGCCAAGGAAATCGAGACAGAATAGAGCGTCGCGCGTAAGGAAAGATAATTAAACATAATTACAACAGATTTTACTCGCCCAAAGCTGTACAAATCTACTACCTGAGATAATTTTTCCTGCTTTCTTTAAAATAAAGACAAAATTCTGAAAGTCAAATATTTCATTTTTATTCATAGAAGCAAACCTCGCAGTGAATCGACTCATGTCATAATTAACCATCGAAGCGGGAGTATATGAATAAGGGACAAGAAGAATCAATCCTTCTGTCTCCCCGTCCCCATCTCCCTCCACCTTCACATTTTTCCTTTCCCCTTTTTACATTGCTTATGCCACTATCTGACGCAATACCTGCCCTTTTTGTACTAGCAGATGGAACATCTTATCGCGGTTGGTCTTTTGGAGCCACCAATACCACTATTGGGGAAGTGGTATTTAATACTGGGATGACTGGATATCAGGAAGTCCTCACTGACCCTAGTTACAACGGTCAGATAGTAGTATTTACTTATCCCGAACTCGGAAATACGGGTGTTAATCCAGAAGATGAAGAATCCAGCGCTCCCCAAGTTCGCGGTGCGATCGCTCGAAACATCTGCCATCGTCCCAGTAATTGGCGTTCTACCCAATCCTTACCTGATTATCTCAAACAACATCGTGTCCCCGGTATCTATGGTATTGATACCCGTGCCCTAACCCGGAAAATTCGCATGTACGGAGCCATGAATGGCGGTATCTCTACCGAAATTCTCGATCCTGCCGAACTACTCGAACAAGTCCAAGCAGCCCCGATTATGAAAGGCTTGAATCTTGTCCGTGAAGTTACGACTAAAGAAGTATACGAATGGTCTGACCCAACTACTGATGTTTGGGAATTTAACCCAGGATGTCAAGGAAATTCATCTCCTAAATATACAGTTGTGGCGCTAGATTTTGGTGTAAAACGTAACATCCTCCGTCGTCTTGCCAGCTATGGTTGTCGTGTTATTGTTGTCCCTGCAAACACTAGCCCTGAAGATATTCTCAAATATAATCCGGATGGAATTTTCCTCTCCAATGGTCCTGGCGACCCCTCAGCTGTCACAGAAGGCATCGAAACCACCAAAGCACTGCTCAAGGCTCAAAAACCGATGTTTGGCATTTGTATGGGGCACCAAATTTTAGGACATGCATTAGGGGCAGAAACCTTTAAACTCAAATTTGGACATCGAGGCTTAAATCAACCTGCGGGATTGCAACGGCATGTAGAAATTACTAGCCAAAATCACAGTTTTGCCATTGATCCCGATTCGCTGCCCAAAAATCTAGTCGAGATTAGTCATCTGAACCTCAACGACCAGACGGTAGCAGGAGTCCGCCATAAGACATTGCCGATATTCTCTGTACAATATCACCCCGAAGCTAGTCCTGGTCCCCACGATGCTGATTACCTCTTTGAGCAATTTGTACAAACAATGCAAACAGCAAAACAAGCAGAAATTGCCAGTGTCAGGTAAAAATAAGAAAATTAATGGTTGATAGTTGATGGTCGGTGGTTAATCGGTATCTGTGATGTGGTGTGGGAAAATAATTATTTTCGCCTGGGAATATTGCCCAATCCGCATTCCCAATTTCCCGTTAACCAATCTATTATGGACAAGATGCACAAAAACCATTTATACTGGAGCGTTCGCTTTAAATAGGAGGAGGAAGTTATAGCTGAACCATTAAATTTAACCGTTAGCCTGCGAGGCACTCGTGAAGTCCGGGATAACTGTCAGCTATTCCGCCTCACCGGCTTATTAGATGCCTTTTCCGAACCGACATTCCGTAAGGTAATCGGAGGCAAAATAGACGAGGGTCCAAAAAATATTATTCTCGACCTCTCGCAAATTGACTTTGTTGACAGTTCAGGCTTGGGCGCGCTAGTGCAACTTGCAAAGCAAGCACAAACAAATGAAGGCACTTTGCAAATTGTCACAAATGCCCGTGTGACTCAAACAGTTAAGCTTGTGCGCCTAGAGAAGTTTCTCGCCTTACAAACCAGCGTTGATTCTGCCCTAGGTAATATCTCTGGGCAAAGTTAAGCAAACTGGATTGTTTGACCAAACTGACCGATTAGCTATCCGATATTAAATCTGGATAGCTTAATTTTTACTCAATTTCGATTAGAATAATTTTTGTGGTGCATTACTTGGGTCATGAGGGTAAAAGTATGTAGGTGAATAGCAATTGCATCCCGATTGGGTTGATGCATGGTCAAAAAATGAATAAAGTCTGATTAGCGCCTATTAAACGTTTCCCTGGTAATTAAATTATCCATAATCTCTCCTCTGTTGCTGAAAATGCAAAGTAGGGACTGTGTGAATGCGTAAAATTTCAAATTTGCAGATGAAAATTTGCAACTTCAACCCATGTAATGCGCTAAAGTGTAATTCAAATACATGTATTCCCAAACAGCTTGGATTCTAAAGCTGACATTAAAAATTTCTTTGATTATGTAGCCTTAATTATGCGTGATAAACCTGCATGGCAGATTGCAGGATTTTTTAGATTGTTTCGACTAATTTGCTCAACTAATTTGCTCGACTCATTTGCCTAACTAGTTTATTCAATAGCAAGTTTCCCAAATCTCGTCGTGAGGAATCATCAATTTGTGAATTCAAAGGAGCATACATTACCTGATAGCCAAGATTCATCTGGGAATCAGTTTCTCAATCCTATTTGTGAGGAAATGCTGACTCAGGTATCTCGCTCCGAACTTCAACAACTTTCCCCGGCAACTTTAGCGTATTTGGGAGATGCAGTCTACGAGCTATATGTAAGAATGCATTATCTGCTACCACCAAAAAGAATCGATCGCTATCACCTTTCGGTTGTGGGACAGGTACGAGCTGAAATGCAGGCGCTCCATCTGCGATCGCTAGCACCGCATTTAACAGGTAATGAATTAGAAATCGTCCGTCGGGGTCGCAATGCCGCCACAGGACGACGAAAGCGAGTCGATCCCGATATCTACCAACAGGCGACAAGTTTAGAAACTTTAATCGGTTATTTATATTTGACTGATAAAGCCCGTTTAACCGAACTCCTGCAAAAACTAAATCTAGAAAAATAGCGGTATCAGTATCAATATCTCAAAATGGCAACACTACATTAGTTAGTTTGTGATTAATTAGTTTGTATATTGGGATGACAGTGATGCCCGGTTGTAAGTACACCAAAAAAAATCATGGCTATTAACAAAAGCAAAAAGTTTAATCCTAAAAGCGGCGAAAAGCAGCGCGGGCAATCCCTGAAAATTAAGGGAAAGCGTATCGTTTCGCATTCAGTCGGCGCTCCCCGAAAATTTAAAGATGAAGAGAATCCACCAACTGGGCGGTACTCTCTTGGCAAATCTGCCCCTGAAGGACAAGGATTTACTGGACGAAAACGCGATAAGTTTACCCCACCGACTACTGCACCAAAGAAAGTTGAACGGGGTGAAAGAAGTTACGGTGATAAAAGCTATGGCGAGAAAAGCTATGGCGATAAGAGCTATGGCGAGAAAAGCTATGGTGGTAAAAGCTACGGTGATAAAAGCTATGGTGATAAGAGCTACGGCGATAGAAGCTATGGTGAGAAAAGCTATGGCGAGAAAAGCTATGGCGAGAAAAGCTCTAGCCCACAACCAGTAAAAATTAAGGGTAAACGTGTTGTTTCCCGTGTGGTAGGAACTCCTCGAAAAGCAGCAGGAGAAACAAGTCGAGGAAATAGCTACCGCAGTGACACTTATCGAAATGATAACTATCGAAATGATAATTATCGAAGCGGGGCAAAAAACAGCGATCGCAGTTCATATCGTAAATATTCCCAACAAAACTCCCAACCGTTCGCATCCGAACAGCAAGCTGAAGAAACCGATATGATTTATGGTCGCCATCCGGTTTTAACAGCCTTAGAAAACAAACGTCACCTCAACCGCATTTGGATTACACCCCGTTTGCGTTATGACCCCCGCTTTCACTCCCTCATTATCCAGGCAAAAGACAACGGCACGGTAATTGATGAAGTTGAACCCAGACGCTTAGATCAAATTACCTCCCAAGCCAATCACCAGGGTGTCGCTGCACAAGTTGCTCCTTACGACTATACTGGTTTCAACGATTTAGTCACAAAAGCCTTTGTTGGCAACGATGCACCAGTGCTTGTCGTGGCTGATGGAATTACCGATCCCCACAACTTAGGAGCAATCATTCGTACAGCTGAAGCCATTGGCGCAAAGGGTTTAATTATTCCTCAACGTCGCTCTGCCGGGATCACATCCACCGTGATGAAAGTTGCTGCAGGTGCGATCGAAAATTTTGCAGTTGCCAGAGTTGTGAATCTCAGCCGTACCCTCGAAGAACTCAAGGAAGCAGGTTTCTGGATTTACGGTACAGCCAGTAATGGGAATGTCCCTTTGCATACAGCCGATTTTGGTAACCGCAAAGACCCCAACAAAAAACTTAGCCCCATTGTTTTGGTAATTGGCTCTGAAGGCGAGGGTCTAAGCCTGCTAACACAACGTTGTTGTGATGTTTTAGTATCAATTCCCCTCGCTGGGAAAACACCCAGTCTCAACGCCTCCGTAGCCGCAGGTATGGCTCTTTACGAAATTTATCGTCAACGCTGGGAAAATACCCTGCATCTTGATAAATAAGAAACAATTTCTTGGAAAAAGTTAAGGTAAAAGAGTATAAAGAAATGTAAAGCACAATTTTTTTTCAAGGTACTCTTTTACACACAGTTCAAAACATCTACTTGGTGAAAACCATGAAAATCGTTTGGAATAACTTCAAAGAATTGTTAATTAATGCATACCAAAACCTTGGTTTAGCGTGGTGGGTGGAAGTAAAGACCCAAACACCAAATTGTACATATTATTTTGGACCATTTCTGAGTTCGGCTGATGCCAAAGTCGCAATCAAAGGTTATGTCGAAGACTTAGAACAAGAAGGGGCACAAGGGATATCAATAGATATTAAGCGTTGTAAACCTTCAGTTTTAACAATTGCAGATGACCTGGGGGAATGGATAGACCGCAAAGTTAAGCCTGTCTTTAGCGGTCAAATTTAATCTAGGGCTTAAACATAATTACCCGCAGTTCTCCCAAAAGCTGTGGGTATATTTTGCTGTTTAATTAAAATCCCGTGATTTCTGGGTGTTCTACAAGCCATTTATCAATGTCGTTTAATAACAACTCTGGAATTTCCCACGGCAAAAGATGGGCTGTATTTTGGTAACATTTCCAATCGCAAGATTTCAGGTGTCTGGAGGTTTCCAGGCTAGAGCTAGCTGTAATGTGACGGTCTTCTGCACCAGCCAGCACTAAACTTGGACATTGGATTTGGTGCAAATCCGGCAAGCGATTGTAGCCAGAGCGAATAGCTTTAAATAAGGCATTTGTCGCTGAGGAAGAGGTTTGCAAGTAAGCAGAAACCGCATAAGCAGCAATGTATTTGTAGGTACTTGGGGTATGTTGCTGGATGAGATAGCGAAATAGGGATTTTCTGGCAAAAGTGTCGATATTCCACTGCCAACCTGGTTTGATGAGATTGCAAATTCCAGCAATGCCAGTATAAATATTATCTCGTAGACTAATTGGTGGGTGGTTCCCTCTGGGTTTAGCAGATGTAGCAATTAAAACCAAACCTGCGATGCGTTCAGGTAATTGTAGTGCCAATTCCATCGCCAAAATTCCACCCAGTGACCAACCCAAAACCAGACATTTTTGAATTTGGTATTGTTCCAATAAGTTTTCCAAATCGGCTAAATGGTCGTGCATGTTGAAATTGCCGTGAAATCGACTTTTGCCGTATCCTCGTAAATCTGGGGCGATAGTTTGGAAGCGTGTCGATAGATGGTTAGTAAATACAGACATACTCAAACCTGAACCGGGGTGTCCATGTAAGCAGAGTACGGGGAAACCCTGACCTTGAATGTAAGTTTTAAGATTCGCTGGACGATAGGACATTAAAAAAATTAACAATAGAAAATCAAGAATATCTGAAATTATGCCTATTTACAGTCATTTATTGTTTGCGATCGCATTATTTCCACAATTCAGCCATAATTCAGCAAGTTCAGAGGAATTGTCTGGTACTAATATTTTATCTTTAGTAAGTTGATTGTTGGTTTGGACATAGTGTGACTGGTGCGGATTAGTTCTGAGTCAAGATATTTACTCCACAATCCCCGAAATTACTATTATACTGAGAAAACTCATGTATAGAATATGATTTACTTCTAGACGTAGACAAGAATAAATTTTACAGAAATTCTGACTTGAAAGCTGTGGTATCTAATCCTCAGAAAAAAATATGAAATTTCTACCTTACGAACGGTTAATAATTTATTCTCAGTTAACTCAAGAATCAGCAATACAAAAATTGATTGATGTCGTTGATTCTGCTTCAAATCGAAATTTTCGGGCTTCAGTAATTAAGCCATATCGAGGAGAAATTATTGGATATAAGTTTAAGATACGTCGAGTAATAAATTATAGAAATTCCTTTTTGCCAGTGATTCAGGGTGAAATCAAGTCAGCAAAAGCAGGATGTTGTATTGACTTAAAAATGCGACTGAATCTGATAGTTATTTGCTTTTTATTTGTTTGGTCAAGTCCTTTAATTTATTCGCTGTTGATGATATTTATAGTCGGAATTATTCAGCTAATTCAGCTAGCTTTTCCAGAATTAGTGACAGTAAGTGGAAGTATTCCTTTAAATATAATTTTTGTTCTATTTGGAATGATATTATTTTGTTATTGTCTAGCAACTATCTTTTTTAAAATAGAGTCTACTAAATCAAAAGTATTTTTGCAAAAATTATTTAATTAATCTGGTTTTTCATCTAGTTTTATAGCTATTTCCAGCGATTTTCTCTATAAATCCCCCAGCATAATCAATTACACACATTTGTCTATATCGAGAGTGAACCCCAAATGCAACCCCTGCAACTAGAAATTGTGGATTGAACATATTAATTCGATGACCTCTGTCTGCTACTCCATCATCAATAATTAATTGCATGACAATATCTTGGGCTGTATGGGAGCCATAACTAATATTTTCTCCGGCTGTATTTTGCCAACTGCCATAACGTTCTATCCGAGAAAATGGGGTGCTGCGATCGCTTCCGGAATGACCTACCATACCTGTTTGACTTTGGTCTTTAACATGATCGCGTGCCGCAAGTGACAAACCTGTGGATGCTGTTAACGCTGGCACTGGACGGACTTTTTTGAGGTAGCGAATTGCTTCATCGACTGCTATGCTTCCTTCTTGGGTTTGTAGATAAATCTGGGCTGACAGTTTGACTCGTTTACCTTCAAAGCGCCGCTTGTAAGCCTCTAAAATTGCCACATACGCGACTGGGTTGGTTCTGGCTTTATTCATTTCCACAATCACCTGTTGTTCTAGAGGCGATAAAGTATTTTCTTTCACAGAAATATCGGAGTGTGTATTTTTATGAGTATTTACAGGTATGGCAGATGGGTCTAGTTTTAGCCTGGATTGCCAAAAATTGAGGAGCAAGCTCAAAGGAGAAAATACCCAAAAGAGAATTCGGTGCATTGATATTTTGACAACGGTGATTAAAACAATCAGCACATGTTGATTACTTCAACTGGTTGCAGTAGGATTTCGGAGCAAAGACAATATTGTTGGTAAAGCAGCAAACAAAAAAAGCAAAAAAAGTTGTCAAAATAAGGCTAATCAGAAAATCGCCTCTGTCTCGCGAGTCAATTGCGACAGTCATGAAAAATGACGAAAAAATATATTTCTTGAATCCTCTCGCAGTCTCCGTATCTCCATGTCCCCGCATCTTCTTCAAAGCCGTTATGTCAGGACACCAGGTGACGCTTTTTCACAAATTTTCCTCCAAAAACCACCCCAAAAGTCAAAAGTACAATAACATAAGCTGAGAAATTAAAGCCTCGGTTAGTCAGAAAAATTGCAATGACTACAGTTACATCCAAAGAAATAGCACAATTTAGATCGCAACTCTCAGAATATCCGCTCGCTTTACAAGCACTCGATATCATCGAGGACTGTGAAGGGGATTTAGAAGACGCAGCTATGACACTAGCAATTAGGGTTGGACAACAACCTGAACGTGCCAACTCGGAATGGTTAGATACACTAGCTAAAAATTGGCGGGCGATTATTTGCCAGCAAGATTTTCGTTCGGCATTACAAAATAGCTCCATCAAGGAAATGATGGAACATATTAAAGCGATGCCAGTGTTCCCAAGTATATTGGCAACGCCAGTGTTGATTTACGTCATCAAACAGGGTATTGATAATTTTTGCGAACCTTTTGACTCAGTCAAATAGAATTTACCCATCATCCATTACCAAGCACTAACCATTAATTAAGGGAATCATTCCCATTCTCTGTATCCAATTCTTTGCGTCCCCCTGTCTCCCATCTGCATGTCAGTTTTCCCGTAATTATTTAGGCAAACCTGATATTACTTGGGCTGGTAATCTGTTAGTTAGATGCAAAATCAGATTCAACAAATTCAACAAAACATTAATTGAAACAATGAATTATCTAGTTGCCGTACTAACAGATCGTATTCAAGCTGAAGCCGCTAATATTGCCCTCGAAAAAGAAGGTATTAATAGTACCATTCTGGGCAAAGGCTACAAAACAGCCGATGAGTTTGGCTTAATTGATCCCAAAGAGCAAGCCAGCAAACAAGCAAAGTTTATGGCAGTATGGTTAGTGCCATTTGGTTTTTTTGCCGGTTTTACATTCAATACAATTACTGGTTTGGATACTTTTCCTTGGGCGGGTGATATTGGTAATAAAATTATCGGCGGGATTTTAGGTGCAGTAAGTGGAGCATTAGGTAGTATTGTTTCGGGTGGTGGAGTCGGCTTGGTTTTTGGCGGAGGCGATGCGCTACCATACCGTAATCGTCTGGATGCCGGAAAATACTTAATCGTAGTTCAGGGTTCAGATACTCTCACTCGCGATGCTACTCGTGTGCTGCGTCGCTTCGATCCCGAAAATATTCAGGGTTACGCTGACAATTCCAATCCCTAACAACGTTTTTGTTTTCAATGAATCAAATTTTATATATTGATACGCAGCGTCTGGAGTTAATTCCATGCTCTTTAGAAGTTGCTCAAGCTACAATTAACAGGGACAAGCCTTTACTAGAAAAACTGTTGACAGCCTATGTGCCGGATGATTGGTACACAACAGAGGTGCAAGATTTTTTACCTAAATATATCCAATTGCTGGCAGATGATGCTTCCCAGTTGGGGTACGGTGTTTGGTTAATGATTCGTACCGATGATTCTACCTTGGTTGGGGATTTAGGTTTTGGCGGAAAGTTAGCAGGTGAGAAAGCTGTCGGTGAAGAAGAAGTTTTAGGTCGAGAAGTTTTAGAGATTGGTTATGAAGTATTATCTGCATATCGCGATCGCGGTTACGCTAGTGAAGCAGTCGAAGCTTTAGTCAATTTTGCTTTTACTCAATTGCAAGCAAGAAAAATTATTGCACATACGCCTGAAAATAATATACCTTCAATTCGAGTCGCGGAAAAAGTCGGCATGAAAAATGTCGGCACGGTTAAATTACCTGACTTACCTGGTGTAAATGTGTTCAAATGGGAGTTGGTAAAATAGTTAATGGATATTTGGTTAGTGAATATTGGTTATCAATAATCATGACAATAAATTCATGAACAAAGACCAATCAAAAGGACTTATAAATCCTCAAAACTAACCATTAAACCCCTAATCAATTAACTTTAAGATACTTAAAGAATTTATGATGCTGCCACGGGAAGAACTTTTAAAGGGCATTGAAAATCGAGAAACTGTTGTCCGAGTAATCGACCAAGCGGAACAAGCAATTAAAACTTGGGAGGTTGTCACGACTGATTTTCTCTCCCCTCCCGAGTTGGCAGAAATTCAGAGGGCTTTTAGTCGCTTGACGGAAATTCATTTGCTAGCTTGGGGTGGATATCCACAAGCCGAACGTCAGCGAATTGCGATCGCACGTTCCGAACTTCCCTTAGAACAGTCTGGAGTTGAACTAGTTGCTCTTGATATTGCTGGTAATTTTTTGTTTGATACTGCGACACATCGTGATTTTCTCGGTGCAATGCTGGGTACTGGTATTGTTCGCGACAAAACTGGCGATATTATTGTCCTGGGGGAGCGGGGAGCGCAAGCTATTGTTGTACCTGAATTAGCAGATTTTTTGGAGATACATTTGAAGCAGGTTCGTTCTGTACCCGTACAAGTCAGACGGATCGAATTGAGCGAGTTAAAAAATCGAGAGCCGAAGAAAAAAGAACTCACAACTGTAGAAGCTTCTCTGCGGCTAGATGCGATCGCATCTGCTGGTTTTGGCATGTCTCGCAGTAAAATGGTCGATCTCATCGATGGTGGTGATGTGCGTGTCAACTGGAAAGAAATTACTCAAGCCAGTTCGCAACTCAAAACGGGTGATTTAGTTGCAATTCGCGGTAAAGGACGTTTAGAAGTCGGTGAAATCGCTGTCACTAAAAAAGATAGATACCGTGTTCAACTCACTAGATACGTGTAGTCGCCAGGGGAAAGAACCTAAAGAACCTAATATGAGAGTGGATATAGAAAAAATCGATGCGCCCTGATGAATTTGACCTCAGCTAAAATGACTGAGGTTTTTGCCTGTGCCATTGCCCTGCTTTCCCATTCATTTTCCCATTCATCACTGTGACGATGCACCTTAAATCATGCGGACGGAGCATGAAAAAAGATACACCCTGATTAAGCTTCCACCCACCTCAAGCACTTCATTAGTTGAGGTTTTTACTTTTTAAATTCTGATATATTTGACACCCTAAAATCTCGACATACTGATACAACCTATGGAAAATCAAAGATTACAGAATTACATTTATGTATTTGTTTGTATAGAATACAACTATTGTAATTTCTGCATCACATAAAATTTCCCGGATGCACCTACAATTTGTATGGAAAACGAAATATATGCACCCTAATCATCATGACTCTCAGTTATCAAAACTGGGAATTTTTTTACTGGCAGATGCTAGGAAATAAACTTGGGTAATAAACCTGGAGCCATCCACAAGGCATAACCGATGAAAGCGAAAAGCAGAGATATCAGAACCGTTAATATATAGCCTATGCACATTAATAAACCATCCGACTCGATCGCCGCAACTGCCAAAAGGAGGATACCGACTGTGGGAATTGGATTAGTTAGGGGGATAGGGGATATTAATAATAGGGTTAACCAGGAAATACACAACCCATTTAATCGCCAAGTCCAATTATTGTTGGCTATTTTAGCTAAACGCGGGCGAGTGATTTTTTCTAAAATTCTAGTGACGTGACGTAAATTTTGCAACATCACTTTTGCAAACGGGCGTGGAAATTTGTAATTAGAAATTTTTTTGGGCAACCAAGGCGATTTTCTCCCCCAAATCATCTGGACTGATAGTAGCAAACAAGCACCACCAAAAGGACCAGTTAAACCTGGAGGTACGGGAAACAAAAATGGTAAAACTAATAGGGCAATGACTAAACTGAAACTGCGTTCTGAAGTCTCAGCTAATACATCTCCAAGGGTTAAAGGCTGTTCTGCTAGTCGTTGTAAAAGTAATTTTATATCCTGAGAAAATTTTAAATTGACTGAGTGCGAATTTACGGGTGGTGACACAATCTCCGCCTGGAAAATATAAAATTTAGCAGTGAGAAAGAAATCAGGTGTGAGAATTAATCTGAATTAAACTGAATTAATTCTACATTTTGATGCACCGAGCTTGATCACTTTTTATTTGCTACATATTACTCAAGATACCAAATTTCCATAAAAATCTGGCACAGGCAAAAAAACATGTGCTATTTCATTTCCTACTCCCAGTTCTTGGCACCAAAACTTTTAAAGCCTGGGGAATAACTCGAAAACGGGCAGGAGTATAGGTTGTAATTTCCCCATCGGTATTAATTGGACGTGGTTTGCGTGTGAATATTTCTATGTCTTGCCCTTGCAATACACGTACTTCTCGCCAGTGAATGTGTCGTCCGTTTCGCATTGCCGGTAAAAGTGGGATGATTTGCCACCAATGCTGAATTTCAACACTATACAAATCTAGCCTTTGGTCATCGATTGTGGCATCATGAACTACTGCCATTCCACCACCATAGTATCGACCATTACCCACTGCAATTTGTACTGTTTTGACGGCTATAGATTCACCATTAACATGAATCTCGGCACTAAAAGGTCGCGATTCCCAAATCACTTGTAGCGCTGTTGCTGCATAAGCCAGTATTCCCCAGCGTTTTTTTGCTTTTTTTGTCAGACGTTGAGTTATTTTCACACTCAACCCCAAACTGGCGACATTAAAAAAGTGCTTACCGTTTACCCAACCTAAATCAATTTGTTTTTCTTCTCCTGTAGCAATTACTTGACAAGCTTCCGGTAAAGAATTAGGAATACCCAAAGTTCTAGCTAAATCATTTGCTGTTCCTAAAGGTAAAATTCCTAATGGTAATTGTGTCTCTACCAGACAATCTACAGCCGCATTTAGAGTTCCATCTCCTCCACCAACAATGACTATATCGACTTTATTTTTATACTGATGAATCACTTCTGCCAAGTGTTGGGGGTGTTCAGTGGACTCTTCTATCACATCAAAACCAAGTTTTTCAAGATAGGCGATCGCCTCTGATAATTTTGTTTGTCCTTGCCGTGAATGACGATTAATTAATAGCAGCGCCCTCTGATTCATAGCTAGTTATGTGTATATTTTTGTGTTTGTAACTTAGTATTTGTCAATTAGTATTTTTAGCTATCAAGACATTTATATTCAAGTAATTCATTCATGAATGAAGATTAAAATACAATTTTCTATATATGTTATGATTAAAGTATTAATACTGAGATATTCCTGATAACAAAATTGTTTTTTTGATGGTTATGGTTTAATATATAATTATTTAGTTAAAAAGCTGCTAATAATTATGAAGATTTTAGCTTTGAGTTAGACGATTTTAAATTTGAGATGATTAAGTAGCCAGGTTTAATTAAAAGTAGGATGTGTTAGGTGTAGTCGTAACGCATCAAAGTCTTTTTCTGCATGGGTTACGCTGCGCTAATCCATCCTACAAAGGTTTTATATTTAATTGCACCTTCCTACTTATCAACAGCACTGATGTTTTTCTGGGGAATAGTGGCGAATTAATTATCCCGTGCATGTGGTTTTAGTAAATAGCTAATATCTGGTCCTAAGGGTATAATGCCTCCAGGATTAAGTGGAAACAAATTGCCATAATAATCACGTTTAACGCTTTCTAAGTCGCAAGTATCAGCCACTCCTGGTAATTGGTACAAGTCGCGCAAATATGCTCCTAAATTTTGGTAATCTTGGATCCGCCGACGATTACATTTGAATAGTCCATAGTAAACAATATCAAAGCGAAATAGAGTCGTGAATAGTCGCACATCCGCAAGTGTCAATTTATCTCCACACAAATATCTACTTGTTGCTAAGGCTGTATCAACTTCATCAAGTGTTGTAAATAAATCATTACAGGCTTGTTCGTAAGCTGATTGTGTCTGTGCAAATCCACAGCGATATACACCATTATTTACTGCATGGTAAATTTTCTCATTCCACTTATCTATACTTTCTCGAAGTTCATCAGGATATAAATCGAGTGCAAAGTTTTTCGCAAATTGATTAAATTGCGAATTCAAAATCACAATAATCTCTGCACTTTCATTATTTACAATAGTTTGTGTTTGAGTATCCCACAATATCGGTACAGTACATCGTCCTTGGTATTTAGATTTCGTTAAATTATATTGTGCTAAATTATAAATTTCTGGCACAGTTCGACAACCTTCTTCCTCTTCATTCAAAACCCAGATTCCCGCAGCAGAAGGGGAGACAATTGATACAGAAATTGCAGTTTCTAACCCTTTTAAGGCTAGCGTTACTAATGTACGATGTGCCCAAGGACATCCTAAGCCAACATATAAACGGTAGCGAGATGCTTCTGGTGGGTATTGACTATTTTCTGCGCTACTGACAAAATTGCGAAACTGACTCTGAGGACGGATATATTCACCCGACTTGTTACGTGGAGCAAGTTGTGACATCATCACATGCCACATTTTTGACCAAACAAACTTACCTAATTTAATGATAAGCCCTAATGGTAAGGATTTTCCTGTTTTCTGAGTTTTGTTCTGTACTGGAGTTGCTTGTGATGTCTGGTTTAGAGAAGATTGGGGATGTGACATAACACAATTTAATCGGACTTACTCAAATATTACAGCAGTTTGCATTGAGATGAAGAATAAGATATTTAAGTTGATTATTTCGGTATTATTTCCGATAGCTCGGTGAATACAGTATTTCTCAATCCCTGATGAATAAAAATTATCTATTTTTTGTCAAGATGAGGGAATATTTTTTGGGAAATAATTGATATTTAATGGATAAAATAGGTTTTTTGAATAGATTTTTGGAAATTGCGATCGCAAAAAGATATCTGCCAAATATTTGATTTAAATTATTTTTTGTCAGGGAAACATAATTTGATTTTTGGGGATATTCTTGTCATGTATTGTTGTCGAATGGATGAATATTCCACAAAACCACCAGAAATGATCAAAATATATTCACTTTCCCTACAAATCCTATTCAATAAGGCTCTAACTATATCAGTAAAATAAATTGAATTGTATACTCTGTTGATTTTGTATAGTTCCAATGACAGCCAGCGATCGCATTATGTTCCCAATAAATAAAAAAATATCGAGATTTATTCCAGTGCAATTGAAATAGCAAAAGAAATAAATTATCGATACTTTTAAAAGTATCTGCTTCACAGTAATTTTATATACGTAAGTATTTTTACGCTCATATACTTACGTAACAGCCAAAAACTATAGTGATAAATTCCGTATAATGCTCATTACAAACTAATATTTCAGTGGTTATATTTGGTATCTAAAGAAAAGTTTTTTTACGTAGGTTGTCTCTGCATCTATCTAGCCAATTAACCAGGGTATTTAAGTTTAAAAATAGAGAATGTTTGGTTTAACTACAATTAACCATTCCTTAATATTGAGAGCATTCTTATTTCAGTCAATATTGCATCTTGAACAAAACTATTTAACAGGATTTCTCTGCAAACAGCAGCAAAAAATTTATGCTAATTGCTCAGAAAATCATTTGTAAACATTACTCAGATTGAAATGAGATTAATCTTTAAGCAGTGGCAGCATCATCCGATTACACTCATGCTCATGCTGCCCGGAATAATCGCATCGAATATTCTACCTGTCTCTGGGAATGAGATAGTGAATACGGCTGTGTTTGGAGGTGATAATTTTCGTCAACCAACGAATACAAACCGAGCCTTATTCAATGCAGAATTTGCGGAATTAAGAATCACGAAAACTGCTGATAAAGTTGCTGTCAAACCTGGCGATACCGTACTCTATCGTATTACAATCCGCAATAATGGTAATGCCAATGCAAACAATTTAACTTTGACAGATACTTTACCTTTAGGGTTAGTATTTGAAACTAAATCTTTGCAAGCAGCAATTATTGCCAATAATACTACTAATCAAATACCAGTATCCGCTACAAAGTCGGGCGATCGCAACTTTAATATTACTTTTGCTGGCAGTCTTCCACCTCAAGGTATTTTAAATCTTGTTTATGCAGCAACTGTAACTCCTGATGGGATGCGGGGGAATGGGAGAAATTTGGCAGTGGCAACGGCAGGTAGGGCGAGAAGCAATACTGCAAGTCATCAACTGAAGATACGTCCGGGTATATTTTCTGACTGCGGGACATTAGTAGGACGTGTATTTGTGGATAAAAATTTTGATGGAGAGCAGCAACCAGGTGAGCCTGGAATTCCCAATGCAGTAATTTACATGGATGATGGCAACCGTATTATTACGGATGCAAATGGGATGTTTTCGGTGGCAAATGTCATTGCCGGAAATCGTAGTGGAACTTTGGATTTGACTAGTTTACCCGGTTATATTCAAGCGCCAAATCTCTACAGAATTGATAAAAATAGCCAGTCGCGTTTGCTGAAGTTAGCACCTGGAAGTATGGGAAGAATGAATTTTGCTGTGACTCCAGCTTTTAGAGAGGGGCGGTAATCAGATGAAGTTAAGGAAGTTGGAGACGAAGAAGCTAGATACGGCTTTGTTGAGTGTTTGTAGCACTATTCCTGTTTTTGCTGGTGCAAGTGTTGCTGCTGAGGGTGGAAATTCTCTGCTTTTAGAAGTTCCCAAGTCTGCTGAAAATTCGGATTTGGTGGCTGCTGTGAAGCAGGAAAAGGAGGTTGTTGTTGCTCCTGTTTCTCAACCTGATGATTTGTCGGGTACGGAAATGCGTAATGTGGATTTTTCCAAGGTGGTTGAGCCTAAAAATATTCAGGGAAATACTACAAAGATAGGGAAGGATGCACAAAAGATTCAAATCAAGCCGGTTTTGGCTCATAATTTGGCTAATGATATTGATGGAGGTAAGTCACCTGCACAAGTGTCAATTTCTGCTGATGTTATTGATGGGAAAATTAAAAAAGATAATAAAAAAGATATAGTTATTCAGGAAAATTTTGAGCAGCCTTTAAAAGATAGTAATAACCAGTTTGTTGATTCTCAAAATAATCAAGATAATCTTCAGAATCAAACTAATATCGCTCCGAAAAACTTAGATTTACAAACAGAGAAAGAGGAAAAAGTAAAAGTTGCAGAAAAGTCTACAGAAATCAAGGAAGTAATTAGTCATCAAGCTGATAAATCTCGCAGTATTGCACCGCCAGAAAGTAGCGATAAACCTGAATTTAAAAGTGAATCGGAAACGAAAAATAACACAGTTAAAGAAAAAGAAACAGAAAAATCTATTTCTCCAGAAGAAAATTCTCCAGATGTGAGAATAATTACTCCTGTGGCAGGTGAAACAACTAATAAAACGACAAATTTAGCGGTACAATTTCATCCGAGTTCAGATATAAAAGTCACCCTCAATGGCAAATTAATTAACTCTAAAATTTCTAGCTATTTACAAAAAGATGAAGCAAACCAGCTATATACAAAAATTTGGTACAATCTGCCTCTTGAGAATGGTGTAAATATTATTACAGCAGAGAGCAGCAATGGTAAATCTAGTAGTATTCAAATTACTCTCAAAGAACAAAAAGCCAAACTTGCTATTTTCCCTGTAAATGAAGCCAGAGTTCCGGCTGATGGGCGATCGCGATTTGAATTTACGGGTACAATAATTAACGAAAAAGGTGAGATAATTCCTGAGAATGCGATCGTTACTTTAAGTGCAACTGCCGGTAAATTTCTCGGTACAGATCAAGATCATGACGCATCTGGGTTCCAAGTGCAAGCGATTAACGGTAAGTTTGCGGCAACTCTCCAAGCACCTGATAAAGCCGAAAATGTTCAGCTTCGCGCCTCTGTAGAAACGGGAAATATTGTATCTGAAGCCTACACCAACGTTGAATTTATTACTAATTTGCGTCCCTCCCTGGCGACTGGGGTTATCAATTTGCGAATTGGTGCTGGTGGGACAAATTATTGGGGTAGTAATCGGGATTTTCTCAATCCAAGAAAGATTGGTAATACTGATGTTGATTTGAATGCAGCAGTGTTTGCAACGGGGAAAGTTGGCGATTGGTTATTTACAGGTGCATTTAATAGTCAACGTTCTTTGAATGAAGATTGTAACGGTGATGTACGCCTGTTTGGTGGGGTACAAGATTGCGAAAAAGCTTATCCTGTCTATGGCGATGCATCCACTGTCACTGCGACTACTCCTTCAACTGATAGTGTCTACGCCAAATTTGAACGTACTCCTAATATTCCTGGTGCGGAATCTGATTATTTCATGTGGGGAGACTACAACACTTCCGAATTTGCCCGCACATCCCAGTTATTTACCGCCACAACACGACAACTACACGGTTTTAAGGGGAATTACAACCTGGGAAATCTGCAAGTTACTGGTATGTTTGCAAACAATATCCAGGGATTTCAACGGGATACTATTTCGCCGAATGGTACTAGTGGGTACTATTTTCTGTCGCGTCGCTTAGTAATTCCTGGTAGTGAGGATGTATTTATTGAATCTGAAGAAATTAACCGTCCGGGAACTGTAGTCAAACGTAAAGCTTTAGCTCGCGGCGCTGACTATGACATTGATTATGACAGAGGTACATTACTATTTCGTAGCCGGATTTTCTCAACTGAATTAAACCCTTTTGGCAGTACTTTGGCTAATCGTATTGTTGTCACCTATCAAAATGATAAGGGTAGCGACAGCAAGCTGTATGGAGGGAGAGTTCAATATAACTTTAGGGGAGAACAGGAACAAGCCTTACAGCAGACTAATTTCTCATCCCCTTTTATTGCCGCTACTTACCTCAAAGAGAACCAAGGAGAACAGGATTTTGAATTATACGGTGCTGATTTCTTCTTTCCTTTAGGTGACTCCGGTCAAATTGTGGGAGAATATGGGCGATCGCATCATAATTCGTTGTCTTTTGGGAATGTGAGCGGTTCTGCATACCGTTTGCAAGCATTGGGAAAAATCACACCCAATCTCTCAGCCCAGGCTTATTATCGTTCTGTAACTGAAAATTTTGCCAATAATGCCACCTGGAGTTTTGCCCCTGGACAAACCCGTTATGGTGCATCTTTAAACAGTAAAATTACGGATACCACAAGTTTTAATATTGGCTACGACAAAGAACGAAATTTTGGCATTGCCCCTGTCCAACGCACTGAAGAATTCGATTTATTCAACCCGCAACCACTACCAACACCAGGTAGCAAAATCGATAATTCCTTAGAAACATTTCGGGCAGGAATCCAACAAAAACTAGGTAATGCCGAATTAGGATTAGAGTTTGTGAATCGTTCCCGCAACGATCGCATCAATCAACAATTTAGCAGTAGTGCTAGCCAATTGGTATCGAAAGCAAGTATTCCCCTCAGCGAATCTCTGACATTCCAAGCCCAAAACGAAACCAACTTAGGAAAAGCAGATGTATTCAACCCCAACCGTACCACCCTCGGTTTAGATTGGGCGCTATATCCCGGTATAAACATGCGACTGGCACATCAATTTTTTGATGGCGGTGTCATCAAAGGTAACAGTATCACCAGCTTAGACACCACAGTCGAACACAAATTTTCCGAAGATACCAACCTAACTGGACGCTACTCTATTTTTGCAGGTAATGACGGCATGAGCGATCGCGCCACAGTCGGACTCAACCACCGGATTCGATTAGCTCCGGGACTCAAATTGAATTTGGGTTATGAAAGAATCCAAAACAACATTTTTGGTAACAGTTCAACCGGGATTAGATTTGCTCAACCTTATACCACCGGACAAAGTGCATTTTCCCTGGGATTCTTTTCTGGCAATGCCTACAGCATTGGACTCGATTACACTGATAACCCCAACTTCCAAGCCAATGCCCGGTTTGAATATCGCAACGGCAAAGAAGCAAATAATATGGTTATCTCTGCCAATGCAACGGGAAAAATTTCACCTGCCCTCACAGCCGCAGCCCGCTATCAACAAGCTGGAGGAGCTAACCAACTTTTAGGGGGACTAGCAGACAGCGCAAATCTGCGAGTTGGTTTAGCATATCGTGATCCTAGTAGTGATAAATTTAACAGCTTACTATCCTACGAATACCGCCAAAACCTCGCTACTCTCCCCGATGACTTACTCCTAGCTAACGGTAACGGTTCTATTGAACATTTGTTTGCTGCCGAAGCAATTTATGCACCCGATTGGCGTTGGGAATTTTACGGAAAATATGCTTTACGTAATGCTACTAGTTATCTAGCAAATAATTTTACTAATTCTAGCAGTGTCCATCTTGCCCAAATGCGTGCTAGCTACCAACTTGGCTACCGTACCGATGTCGCCGTGGAAGGACGCTGGCGCGGACAACCCACCGAAGGCTTCAACGAATTTGGCGTTGCCTTAGAAGGAGGCTATCACATCACTCCCGACTTCCGAGTGGGACTTGGTTATGCCTTTGGTAGTGCCGACGATAGAGACTTTACCGGATATCGTTCCGCAGGAGGACCATATTTAAACCTCACCTACAAAATTAATGAATTATTTGGAGGCTTCGGTAGACAAAAGCCTGCACCACCTCAACAGCAAGAATCAACAGTCAAAACGGTAGTTGATACATCTGAGAAAGAGAAAACTAGTACAGAAATTTAGATTGTTTCTCCAAAATCGGGCAACACATAAAATAAATCTCCCTGTCTCTCCATCTTGATTGCCTCCTTCACGCCTTTTTTATGTCCGTAGTTTGTTAAAAGAAATCTATTTTTATTACTAAACACCTAACAATGAAATCAGCCAAAAAGAATTTCACCAACCAATATTTATACCAGTATTTACTCAAACTAATTCATTGTTTAATTCTCATATCCACAACCTTTAGTTATCAAGGATTAATATTACTTCTCAACACCAACAAAGTTACCGCACAGCAAGCACCCCAACTATGCGCGACACCGGGCAGAGATAACTCAACATCCATTACAGGTGTCATCAACACCTACTACCCCGGCACAGCAATTTCCGGCACAAATATCACCCTGGGTGCCCGTCGAGGAGCAAATATCGATATCCAAGCAGGAGACTTACTAGTCATCATGCAAATGCAAGGCAACAACGCCGGTGAATATGAATATGCAGTTGCCGAACAAATTAGCGGTAACAGCCTCACTGTTCGCGGTGCCAACAATGGTGCATTACTAAACACCTACACCAATTCCCCCGCCAATAATCTCCAAGGACAACAAACATTTCAAGTCATTCGCGTACCCCAATATCTCAACGCAAACATTAGTTCCAACATCACCGCCGTACCTTGGGATGGTTCGTCAGGTGGAGTCGTTGTCGTTGATGTTGCCCAACAGTTAGACCTGAGCGGTAGTATTGATGTAAGCGGTCAAGGTTTCCGTGGAGGTGGGGGTTTAAGACTCGGCATCACACCCAGCCTCGGCGAAACATTACCTTTTCCAGAAGCAACTTACGAAGCCTTAAACGCCCCTTCACCTGCTAATGCCACAACAAACATTGGTGCGAATGGCTCCAAGGGTGAAGGAACTGCGGGAACACCCCGATTTACATTCAATGCAGCGACAAATTCCTTAAATCCCGATCCTGGCGTTGCCAATGAAGGTTATCCCGGTGGTAGTTTTGGTCGGGGGGCGTTTGGAAATGCAGGAGGAGGTGCAACCGATGGTGATCCAGCTGGTGATGATGTCAATATTAACCCGACCAACTCGACTGTATTCAGCGCAGTTGGTAACGATGAAAACTCCGGTGGTGGTGGTGGTGCTAACTGGGGTGTTGGCGGACAAGGGGGATTATCGTGGTTCACTCAAAAAGATATTGGTGGACGTGGTGGTAATCCATTTGCCGCCACAAGTACCAGGGTAATCATGGGTGGGGGCGGTGGTGCTGGTTCCAATAACGATGGTGCTGGAACTCCTCCAGGTGGATTGGCGAGTAGTGGTGCTGCGGGTGGCGGTATCGTTTTAGTCAGGG
This sequence comes from Calothrix sp. UHCC 0171, assembly GCF_034931845.1. Lineage (NCBI taxonomy): Bacteria > Bacillati > Cyanobacteriota > Cyanophyceae > Nostocales > Calotrichaceae > Calothrix > Calothrix sp. UHCC 0171. The sequence goes on along the minus strand of NZ_JAYGHN010000004.1, from coordinate 43,845 downwards.
CTGGGACTTTTAGTGGTCAAGGTACAATTAACGCATCTGGTAGCAATGCACCCATGCAACTTACAAGAACTTCCGCCATTCAATTTAATGATGGTGGCGGTGGTGGTGGCGCTGGAGGTAGTGTAATTATCACCGCCCAAAATACTAGTACAACCAGCCCCACAAGCCTATCGGTGGATGTTCGTGGTGGTGATGGTAGCGATATTCGCCGAGGTATTCCCCACGGACCCGGTGGTGGTGGTGGTGGTGGCTTTGTCGCCGCAAATGTTCCTCTTGCTCCCACCACAAATGTTACAGGTGGTGCGGCTGGAGACTTTTTTGATATCCAAATTCCCTCACCCGATGGTTCATCTGTTGATGATTCGGGTAATTATGGGGCAGTTGCAGGGGGCAACGGAACGATTCAAACCTCCGGAGCAATTCCTGGGATTGCGTCAGGTGCTGAGTGTTTACGACAACCAAGTATTTATAAATCGGTGAGATTTTTACGAGATAATGATAACTCCGGGAATCCCACAGTTGGCGATGACTTACAATACACCCTGACAATTATTAATCCTAATGCCGCAGCGATCGCTAATATATCCATAAGCGATCGCATTCCTGCCCAACTCCAAGTTCTCCAAGATGCTAACAACCAAATCCAGTTTCCCACGGGATTTCCAGCTGCATCGAGTCTTCCCAGCAGTAGTTTCAATGGTACGGGGCAGTTTATCCCCCTAACTAACTCTGGTAGTCTGCCTGCAAATTCCCAACTCACCCTAATCTACAATGCCCGGATTTTACCTGGTGCATCTGGTCAAATTGAAAACATTGCTGGCATTGATTTAACTCCAAATGATGCCAACATCCAACCAGAAATTCTTGCTGATGCAAGTGACTCCACCAACCCCAGTCAACCTGGTTCCGGTATTAATCCTGGTATTCCCGATGCAAATAGAAATGTCAACCAGCCCAATAACAGTAATGCTGACCCCACAATTGTCATTTTACAAACACCCACTCCCCCACCTCCGCCCCCAGGAAATGTGACTTTATACGGAGTCAAACGAATTACCAACGTGATTCGCAACGGTATTCCCATCACAGGTGTTGACTTTAGCCAAGCGATCGATGACCCTAACGATACCAACGATAATACAAATATTTGGGCAAATTCTGCGATCGCACCTACGGGAGTCATCCGCATCGACCCACAAATACTACTCCAAATCGGCGATGAAGTCGAATATACAATATATTTTCTCGTCGATGGCAACCAAACCATACCCAATGCGAGATTTTGTGATCCCATTCCTGTCGGCACAAGTTTTATTCCCAATACTTTTGGTTCCGGTAGCGGTATCTCTTTAAATATTGCGAATACGGTTACAAATCAAACCAACAACAGTGACGCAGATAGAGGTAGTTATTTTTCCCCCGTTGCACCACTACCTGCAAACAACGTCTGCCCTAACCAATCCAACCCCACAGGTGCAGTATTAGTCGACTTCGGTACGCTGGATTACACACCTGGTAGTAATGCTGGTTTTGTCAGGTTTCGAGTCAGAGTGGAATAGTAATCTGTCAGGGTTGAAATGAGGGACTGTAGTGTGAGCGAGACGCTCACGCGGGCAAGATGCCCCGGAGTTTTCCGTGAAGAATATCTCCCCCGAAACTCCTCTCCGCACTACCAAAAATCCCTCAAAACAAAATTGACAGACTAATAAGCTGATGTGCAGCTAAATTATATAAGTCAAAAACCCAAAATAATTGTAGTGCGGGCATCTTGCCCGTCTGTTATATACAAATTAGATGTGTCGCAGCTTCGGATAGCTAAAAGAAAGTCCCTCACCGCGTCTCTACATCTCTATTTGCAGAAAATTGCGGAACTCCGCTTACTTTCAAGACATCACTCATGGTTGCACAGTAATTTGGTAAACCGTAGGTGGCAGGATTGACTGCGTTTTTGTAGACGAAATGACGATATTCCATACAGAAACGACTCCAAGCATCCATTTGAATGCGGAATATGGCGATAATGGCGTTTGCCAAGGCGATGGATAAGGGAATGCGGAAATATATTTTTTTCCCAAAGTAAGCACTGAGTTCTTCTATTGCTTGGTTGGCAGTGAGTTTTTCTTGCCCCAATACTAAATAGCGGGATTGATTTTCTGGTGGATAATCGATTAAATGTCTAACTACAGTTGCTATATCCCGACTGTGAATAAAGTGGAAACTACCATCAGCCTTCAAAAATTTAATGATATCCACATACTTTGTCACCTCTGGGATTCCAGAAGTAATATGAGATACGGGTTTTGTTGTATCCCCGCCCAAAACTAATGTTGGAAAAACAGTGGTAATTTTAGATGCGATCGCTAATTGCGATTTTTGCTCCAAACATTGATATTTGGAACGAATATAATCAATCCCAAATTCCCCAGCTTCGGGAAGTGGTTCATTATTACGGCTCAATACGCTAGCGGTGGAAAAATAAATTACCTGCTGACATTTCTCCGCATCTAACAAACTCATTAATTCTAGGGTTTTATCGACATTAACTTTAAATACGCTTTCCCCGCCCCAGGCAGTCGCTGTTAAAACCGCTACATCTATAGTTTTTAATAAATCAGCAAACTTCTCTATTTCCAACATGTCGCCTTGAAGTACGGTGACATTTGGACGCACGGCTGTATCAATTTTTAATTTATCAGGACTTCTAACGAGTAAAAATAACTCATATTCGGTTTCTTGAATCAATTGTTCGCTGAGGTAGTGTCCAACACAACCGCTAGCACCCGTGACAAATATACGTTTTTTTGACATAGAAATAAAAACTGGGAATTATGTAAACACGTAAGATATTACGCTCTACAGGAGTTATGAGTTAGGAGTGTAATTAAAAGTTCCGATTTTCGTCAAGGTGTCTGATTAATGCTGGCTCTGGAATTCTAACTTATATCGATACAAGGCGACTGGACGTGAACCTGCTTGAAAGTAATTTTTATCTTGTGGTGAAAGATAAACTGCTGTAACTTGATCTGCTTCAATCATATTATTGAGATTATTGACATTTTCAGTGCTTAATTGACGATAAGCAGTAGTTGATTCCACATAATTAAAATAGGGATTAGTCTCTTTTTTGGCATCTCGAAATACTTGCTGAAACACTTCCGATGTAATATATCTGCCATCTGCTGTAGTTTCTATTCCCCTGGCAGTAACAATCGAAACTAACTGTTTATCTCCACGCAATGAAGTGATTTGGCGATTAGGTGATTTTGGGTCTAATTTCACAGATGTTACCGCATCTTCTCCCAAATATGCCCTTGCCAAACTCAATCCATTATAGGCTCTATCCGCGACAATTTTCGCAACTTGATTTAGATGATTGATTAATCGTGCGGGGAATTAATTTGGAAGCAAAATTGAAATCAGCATTAATCAAATCTGATGTCTGTTCCGGCACAAATTTAACTGGAAAACTAACTGGCTGATGTAAATATTGACGGTTTGCGGCAAAACCTGGTGTGACAATATCTGGTGCAAAAGGTGCAGCCAAATCAACCAAAGTGCTTTTTACCATCCATTTTCCCGCCATCCAACTAGGATAAACTAAATCTCCGGATAGCGATCGCACGGAAGTTAATTTTTGCCATTGTGGAAAATCCGCTAATCTTTCAGCTAGTTCTCCAGCTTGAGCATCATCGCTCAAAAATATGCCGATGATGAGGCACAAAAGCCAGCAAAAACACCAAATCCTTCTCATCATAAGCAAGATAGTTGAAGACAACAAAACCAATTAATATAGAACTTACGCATTGACAGGAAAATCCAAATGGGGGTATGGTTTTCAGCGCTGCCACCTTGATTTTTCAGCTTCCCAGCAAGCGATCGCAATTGAAAAAGTGGGTTTATAAAAGCCGGAAACATGGTATTTACGTTGATACACAAGATGATTCTTTTGTACAGTGCGTAAGCCCTAATAGTTAGTAATTACGAATTACTAAGCTTTATTTTTCTTAGAACAAAAGTTATCTTATTATACAACTAATTACGTAGGCATAATTCACTCTTATCCCAATCTTAACCTTTGCCTGTCTAAGCTCTATCTATAATCTTTGAGAAAACTGCTGCAATCAAAGTGATGAAAAACACCTACAATTTAGTAAGTAACAAACAGCTATGCCTCTGGGCAAAATTATCAAGCTAATTAAGGGAGGATTCAAAAAACAACCCTCCAAGTCAGGAAATATACCGGAGTTATCAGAAGCTCAAGCATCAGCCACATCAATGCCAATGTCAACGGAGTTAGATGAGACAACATCGGCAACCGTTACTGAAAATTTTTCATACTTAATATCATCAGCAACTGCATCTTCTACAAACGAACCTTTAGCAACAATTTCAGCAATCGTATCAGAAGGGAGAAATATGATTAATATCTCAATGCTGCAAGAAGAACTCCAAAATTTCGTGAGTGGAGCTTCTGAGGTACAAGGAGCAGCTTTGGTAAGTCCTGATGGTTTAGCACTAGCATCGGTACTTCCTGGGGGAATGGATGAAGAACGTACTGCTGCAATGTCTGCATCAATGCTGTCGTTAGGAGAACGTATCGGGCATGAACTTGTCAGAGGTGTAGTGGAACGTATTGTTGTTGAAGGTGAAAAGGGTTATGGAGTGCTAGTTAATTGTGGTAGCGATGCGGTATTACTCGTACTTGCAGGTTCAGTTGTCAAACAAGGTATTTTATTCTTAGAAATTAAGCGAGCAGTTGCAAAACTTACCCCGTTGCTGGGATAGTAAAAACTAAGATGGGGTTCCCGGTTGAGCGAATTTTGGGATGTAACCCCCTAACCTGGTTCTGTTTTGTTGGTTCTTGTCGTAATGCAGCATGTATTTTTGCTCTCGGATTTGAGTATGCAAGTCATCGCAACCACAAACTCAGCTTCACCAGAATTGCGAGTTTCTGAATTTTTGAATCTTGGAAATGCTGACGGATTATCAAGTTGTCAGCATCATCATAAAAATTACTTCCATTGACATTTAGGAATTAGTATGGCTTTAGAACCACATGCATTTTTGTCTATGCTGATAAAACGTGCTGGCTTGACAGATGAAGATAAAATTTTACTCAAAGCACAAGCTGAATGGGGTTTACAAGCTGCACCAGATATGGCTGATCACTTCTATGCTTATCTGGGACGGGATGAAGAAATGAGTGGAATTCTCAATGATGGAAATGGACGTGCTCATCGTTTGCGTGAAACCTTTGTTGACTGGTTTTATGAAATGTTTACAGGTATAGACGATTGGAGTAGTGCATACGCAGAACGTCGTTGGAAAATCGGTTTAGTTCATGTCCGTATTGGCATTGGACCGCAGCATGTTGTTCCCGCAATGGCGACAGTAGTTCATGAGGTGGGTAAGCGTCTGAAACGTGATGGTAAGAGCGAAGAACTCAAAGATGCCCTGGGGCGAATTTGCATGATTGACTTAGCTTTTATTGAACAAGCGTACATCGAAGTCTCCTCTGCTGCGGTATTGCAAGAAACTGGATGGTCAGAAGGTCTATTCCGACGTTTAATTGCAACTGGAGCAAAAACGATGTAAATGACAGTGTGGAGATAATTACAATGTGTTTGAATTTACTGAATTGAGCTAAGTTTAATAAGTATTTGTGATTAGGCATTGGATATTAATACTCAATGCCTAATGCCTAAACCTAAAGAGTCACCAAAGGAATTGGTTCCCAAACTTCCCCATATTTAGCGCGCAATCCTTCCCATGCCTCGATTTGTCCGGGTTCATACTCTCCTGGTTTACCCCATTGTAAAAACAAGCTTAAAGCAACTTCCTGTTTCTCATCTAAGAAGCGGATAGCGTAGGTTTTAAAATTACCGCGTTTCGCCTCACCAGTCTCAAATTTTACCTGTATAATTTTATCCATATTGAAGTGAAATTCAAATCCTTCAGTATGTAAGTTTGCATACTTCCCTTTCGGCAACTCTGCATAGAATAGCTTCTCAATTTTTCCCCTGGCTTCTAAAACCGCAGCACTACTCGTGACAATGATGCGTAGAGTTTTCAAGTTTTCGCAAGCTTCCAAAAAGTCTTTTAAATTTTTAGTCATTTTTTATTTATCCTTTCTCATCTGTTTACTCTGAGGTAGCAACATAAAACTCTTGGCTCAGTTATTCTCCCAAAGTTTGCCAGCAAAGGTAAATAATGGGGTGATAAGCTTTGGCGCATTTAATTTGTATATTAGACGCGGGCAATATGCCCCGGAGTTTTCCGTGAAGAATATCTCCCCGGAAACTCCTCTCCGCACTACAATAACTTGATGTTTTCGATTTATACAATTTAGCTGCACATCAGCTTATTATGTCCGGTTAAATACCAACGATAAAACTGACGCGGAAATGGGGAGATAGAGGGACGCACAGAAAAACTAATAAAAACTGACTTAGACTCGATATGAAAGTGCCTGTGGCATTTTACGATGTGGATGTAAAAAAGCATCAGGTAATTTTTTGCCTATTGAACAACGCCGTAAACCTCGGAACTATCATCCTTAATCAACCTCTTGTCTGACTTTGCTGTACTTGTTGCAATAGCTTTTCCAAATTCTCTGGTGCGGGTAAACATTTTAACCCCTGGCAAACTATGCCGACGCTACCTTCAGGTAATTTAGATATTTCTGCAAACATGACACTGGGTAAAAACTCAGAGATAAGAGTATTAATGTGTTTAAAATTAGTACGGATTAAAGTTGAATTACGATACCAATCTAAGGCGGAAAACATGCTGGGACAAGCTTGAGGTGCTTGCTTCATGATACCTCGAAAGGCTTTTAATCCTTGTTCAGCTAAGTCGAGATAGTGTAAATTATCGGTGAGGAGGGAGAGGCGGACAAGATTAGCGATCGCAATCCCGTTTGCTGAGGGTGTAGCATTGTCTTGATAACTACGTTCGCGAATAATTAAGTCCTGACTGCTATCAATGGCTGCATTGTAGTATCCACCTAACTCAACACTCCACAAATATTGGTCGAATTCTTGTTGCAGGGCGATCGCATTTTCGATAAAGTAATGACTATGGGCATTTGCACTAATTTCTGCACTTTCTTCTTTTCTCTCCACTAATGTTGCTTGATGGAGGTCTAAAAGTGCTTTGATAAAAAAGGCGTAGTCTTCCGATTGGGCGTTTAATGTTGCTTCTCCTTGATAGTTTAATCGGTGGAAGCGTCCATCTATATATTGATGATTGAGGATAAAGTTGGCAGCTTTGATTGCCAGTTCTAAATAAATATGTTGGCGAAATACAGTGTAGGCTCTAGCTAAACCGGAAATCATCAAACTATTCCAAGCGACAATCATTTTTGTATCGGTGACTGCGGGGATGCGTGCTTGCCAATTGATTGTTTTTGCTTCTTGGTTATTTTGCGCTGGTGGAAAAGTCCTGATTGCTGCGGGTTCTGCACCATAACGTCCAACAAAGAGTTTTTGTAGGGTTTTTTCTAGTGTTTCGCTGAGTTTTCCAGCTTTTCGTCTTTGTAATACGTTTTTACCCTCAAAATTGCCGTTAGCGGTGACGGTAAATTGCTGTTGTAATTCTGTTAGTTCTTCAGGAGCAAGTAATTGTTCAAGTTCGCTGTAACTCCAAACGTAAAAAGCACCTTCTTCGGGTTCATTCTCCTGGGGTGTTAGAAAACTGTCAGCATCTTGGGAAGCGTAAAAATAACCTTCCGGTGCAGTCATCTCCCGTTGTAACCAATCAACAGTTAGGGAAATTCCCCGTGCAAAGGCTGGCTCTTGAATTCCCGCACTCCACAAATTTGCTAAATACTCGACAATTTGCCCATTATCGTAGAGCATCTTCTCAAAATGCGGTACAGTCCAAGTTGGGTCAACTGTATAGCGATGAAACCCACCGGCGACATGATCAAAAATTCCACCCAAGGCTAAATCTAAACCACGTTGCTGACAAACTTCTTTCCCATCTAATTGGGAATCAAAATTAAATCGAATTCCCCGCAATGCTATCTCTCCATAGGGCATCATCGGAAAACTGTTACCTTGTGGATTGGGAGTAATGATTTTTGTCGCTGTATTCCAACCTTGCTGTAATAACTGTTTATCTGTTGCTTCTGTTGTTTCTTCTATATTTAATACAGCATTAGATAGTAAAGCTTCTAAAATTACACCTTTACGTTTTTGTAAATCTTCTTTTTCTGTATCGTAGTAATTTCGTAGCGCTTGTAAAACTTGCAGAAAACCCGCACGCCCATATCTAGGTTCAATTGGGAAGTATGTACCCGCGTAAAATGGAACCAAATCTTCAGGAGAAAGAAATACATTCAGGGGCCAACCACCACTACCCGTCATCATTTGTAACGCTTGCATGTAGATGCTGTCAATATCAGGGCGTTCTTCACGATCTACTTTAATCGGGAGAAAATTTTCGTTCAGATATTGAGCGATCGCCTGATCAGAAAAAGCCTCTCCTTCCATTACAGTACACCAATGGCAACTTGAATAACCGATGGAGAGAAATATTGGTTTATTCTGTACCTTGGCAGTGGAAAGTGCTTCATCACACCAATACCACCAATCAATGGGATTTTCGGAGTGTTTCCGAAGATAGAGACTTTTTGCTGACTCTAAGCGATTAGTCATAATTTTTGATGCAGGTTTAAGTCTTCCTGCTCAGTCTAACCTTCTACCGCAACTCAATTTCAACTACGAGCCAAATTTCTGTCCAATTATATAGATTATGGATTCTAGAGTTACATCTAAAATTAATCCATAATTTTCACCAATTGAGCGATCGCATTAGGTTTTTCGACTAAAGATGGTAACCCTTTACTCGGAATTGAACTATTTGAGCTAACTGTAAGGATGAGGTGGAGCAAAAAAGTAATGATAGTAGCTTGTATAAATTTTTCTAACATGGCTTCTCTCTCTAAGTGACGGCAGGCAAAGCGAGATTACTTGCATTGGATGCACCTCTTACTGTTTATCTACTCCTTCAGGATGATTCTATCCGGAAGTCAAGAGTACAAATGCAGACAAAGTTACAAATTTAGAAGGAAATTGAGATGAAGCATCCAACCCAAGAAAAAAATTTCCTGCTACTATTTCAATTTGCCTAAGTTAAGGAATGTGAATTAAATAAAGTGCAAAAGTAGGGTGCTGTTAGCGCAGCGTAACGCACCATTTCATATTCTTTCAGAATTGTTATTCAATTCCTGTTTCTAAGCAGTCGTCATCATTCCAGGGCAACACGAGGCAAGCGATGCTTGAATGAGCAAAGAATTTCCCAGGGAATTGTACCCAATTCATTTGCCCAATCATCTGCGGTAATTTGTTCTCCTTGATCTGTTCCTAACAAAGTCACAACTTCACCCTCTTGGATGTCAGGAATATTACTAACATCCAACATAATTTGATCCATCGTAATTGTCCCAATCTGGGGTATCCGCTTACCGCGTATCAATACTTGCATTTTATTAGACAGGTGACGCGGGATACCGTCTGCATAGCCAATTCCCACAACAGCAAGGCGAATATTATTGGGAGCGATATATCTATGTCCATAGCTGATACCCGTACCAGCAGCAATATTTTTCACCTGCGTAACTCGTGCTTTTACTTGCATTACCGGCTTGAGGTTGATGCGATGACGTAAATGTTCGGCAGGATAATATCCATAAACAGCCAGTCCTACCCGCACCATATCGTAATGCAAGGCTGGGTTTGTCAAAGTGCCTGCGGTGTTGGCAAAATGCAAGCAAGGTACTTCTATTCCCAAAATTTTAACTTGTTGAATCGCTTCTTCAAAGTGCCGATGCTGAAGATTCATCACAGTTTGGTCAGGACTGTCGGCGGTGGCAAGGTGTGAATAAAGACTGGCAATACGCAAGTGTGGCAGTCGCTCTACTAGCTGCACAAACTCTCCAGCTTGTCGCCAGTCCGTCCCTAAGCGTGACATCCCAGTATCAAGTTTAATGTGAACTGGTAAGGCGACATCAAAATTCATGGCTTCGAGAGTATTAGAAAATACTAAAGCTTGCTTTGGACTACATAGGGTCGGCTGAAGTTTCCAATGAGCGATCGCATGAATTTGTTCTCGTGTTTGTGTTGCTCCTAATATTAAAATAGGAGCTGTTACTCCAGCTTCGCGCAGCTGAATGCCCTCCGGAACTGTGGCAACCCCCAACCAACTTGCTCCCGATTCAATTACAGTTTTGGCAACGGTGACTGCACCATGTCCATAAGCGTCGGCTTTGACAACCGCCATTAATTGCGTTTTATCTGACAATAACTGTCGCAACTGTCTCACATTATGCGAAAGCGCTGCCAAGTCAATTTCTACCCAAGCGCGTTGGGAATACCAAGCATAAGTATCGCACTGCTGGGAAGTAACAATACTTTGGATTTGCTCGCCGCTCAACATATTCACTTGCTCCTATCACACCACACTCATAGTCTCCAGGTGTTTACATATTCAAACCCAAGGAAACTATTCGGAATAATCTGGAAGTTTATCCTCGATTACGGGATGGAGACAAGAGCAAGCCGCTATTAATGTCTAAAAAACTTATCTCAATGCAATCATTTTTTTTCAGTGAGCATTAGTCAGTAGCACAAACCCTAATTTTCCTTTCTCTTCTGAGTTGCGAAGCCTCAATATTAACTTTTAAATACTGACAATTGACATCGGTAGACTAACACCCGAATCCTTCCTTTAATCAATATTATGAATCATGTAGTTGAATGTATAAATTATTCTAATCTAGCAGAGAAGCTTATCTTTGTGTTAATATATGTAAAACTAATACCTTGAGCGTTTATCAATGGGGAAGGTTTTAGTCCTAAACGCCTCCTACGAGCCACTGAATATCACTAGTTGGCGACGTGCGGCTATTTTGCTAATTAAAGGCAAAGCAGAACAGGTAGAACATAACGGCAAATTCCTTTACGCTGACTTCCCGCTACCCACAGTAATTAGGTTGCGGCATTATGTTCGCGTCCCTTATAAGGAAATCCCTCTTACTCGTCGGAATCTACTCCATCGTGATGGACATACTTGTCAATACTGTGGTTACACGGGAGACGAGTTAACACTCGACCACGTTGTACCGCGATCGCGTGGTGGTGGCGACTCTTGGGAAAACATTGTCACAGCTTGCGTGCGATGTAATGTCAAGAAAGGAAGTCGAACACCACAGGAAGCTCGTATGCCTTTGCGCCACTCTCCTCGCCGACCTTACAGCAGCCTCTATTTTGAGGTCAGCAAGCATCTCAAAAGCGGCACGCACAACGAATGGCAAAAGTACGTCATTGGTCTTTGATTTCTCTAGCAAAACATTAAGTAATGTAAAGCGAGAGAGGACAATCATAACCGCTTCGTCTTTGACAAATCTGAGCGACGAACCTTTAGAGTTTAGCAAAGAATTTCGTCATAGACAACTGTGCGCGTAAATATTTTTTTGACGAGAGATTTAGATTGACTCAATTTCCAGTCCTTCTGGTCTTTCTGCGAAAGTGAATGCTGTGTTTGGCAGCTTGCATTTGCTATGTTTTTTTGTTGCCCACCCATATAAATCGTACAAGCATCCTGTCCATCGAGGCAGCGATGCTTAAAATCATGTTTTATTATTCAAAAGCACTGAGATTGCACCGATTGATGATAGTATAATATAGTACATTTTTGTGTATTCATCTAGTTACAACCACAGGTTAGCTGATGCTAAGTGAGGAAATACAGTGGATATATGACTTGGAGAATAAATTTCTCTTTCCCCTTGATTCTTTTGCTGATATTTTTACCTTTGTTAGTCACTTTTCACACAAGTAACTACTATTAGTGAGATATTAGTGAAAATTAATTAATGACCATAGGCGATCGCATTTATGCAGATGGGCATAATTTGTGTGTCAGATGTCAATATTTTTGCGAAGATCGTAATGTGTAACTCAACCAGAAAATTTATTTATGGTTTTGGAGCTTTGTCGAAGTTGTTGAGGAGCCTCACGTAAGTAAAACCATTTCTCTATGCAATTAAATTCTCCCCTTTCTCAGCTTGAGAGTTTTCCATTGATTAAAGATTCATCCTCTGAAGAAGTTGACATAGATGTTGACGTTCCCTTGATTAAACACCCCGTTAACGGAGTAACGGGTGAAACAACCGCGTTCTTAGGGCAACGTCATAATAACTATTTGGCGTATCAGAAATCAGAAGAGCTAAGAAATACGCTTTTAGGACATCGACACGAGCGGCATCTAATAGTTTTACAAGATTTTCCCGATCCAGATGCCCTATCTTCAGCTTGGGCTTACCAACTTATTGCCCAGCAGTACGATATTAAATGTGAAATTATTTATGCTGGCACTCTCAGTCACCAAGAAAATATCGCATTAGTAAAGCTGACAGGACTACCTGCTCAACGTTGGGCGCTACCGACTTTAAAAAGCAAAGATTTATCTCAATACCAGGGTTTTGTATTAATCGATAATCAAGGAACTACTTCACAGCTATTATCGGTGGTACAGCAGGCAGAAATACCGCTAGTAGCAGTCATTGACCATCATAGTTTACAAGGTGAATTAAAATCAGATTTTGTTGATATTCGTCCTTCAGTCAGAGCAACAGCTACAATTTTTACCCAGTATCTGCAAACGGGTTTATTATCGCTAGATAACAGCATTAGCCAGCATGTCAAATGTGCTACAGCCTTAATGCATGGCTTGCGTTCTGATACAAATCGCTTGATGCAGGCTCAGGAGGAAGATTTTATGGCAGCTGCGTATTTGAGCCGCTTTTGTGATGCTCAACTACTCAACGCAGTATTGCAGGCGAATCGTTCTAAAAGAGTCATGGACGTAATCGAGCGATCGCTCAAAAATCGCATCGTCCAAAACAACTTTTCCATCGCTGGAGTGGGATATCTACGCTACGATGATCGCGACGCAATCCCCCAAGCCGCAGATTTTATTGTCACCGAAGAAAATGTGCATACAGCCGTGGTTTATGGGATAGTCCATGACGAAGACGAAGAACTCGAAATAGTTATTGGTTCTTTGCGAACAACCAAACTAACCCTCGATCCGGATGAGTTTATCAAAGAAGCCTTCGGTCAAGATAGCCAAGGACGTTTTTTTGGTGGGGGAAGAACCAGTGCAGGTGGTTTTGAAATTCCCATGGGATTTTTATCGGGAGGGAATGAAAATTCAACCTACGCCAAAATGAAATGGGAAGTTTATGATTCCCAAATTAAACAAAAACTCTTGCGATTGGTAAACCCGAAAGATAATCCCATCCATCAAGAATAGATACATCACGGATAGTCAGCATCCAATAGGGTTTGGTTAAGCAAAAATGCTTATTAGCGGTTAGCTTTTAGCTATTGGCTTTTAGAATTTATGTAAGTCCTATACACATCAACAAATTCTCTCAGCCGTTCCTGCCAGTGAGGAATGGCTTTTAGTTTTTTACGACTCTAATACCCTTTCAAGGCGATAAATTCCTCGATCTAGCGTTCTTTTAATCACCTAATCCTATTGATTGACTCAATAATGATTTACGGTCTGCAACTGAAATTTCACTCAAATTGCATAGTAAAATTTTTGTGAATCTTGAGATAATAAACGGGTCATAAATCGAAAAAGTATCATAAATTGTGGAACTTTACTTAATTCGCCACGGTATCGCAGAAGAAAAACGCGAAAATATCCCAGATGAAGAACGCAAACTAACTCAAGAAGGGCGACAAAAAACAGAGAAGGTTGCTCAAAGATTAGTAGAACTCGATTTGAAATTTGATTTGATTCTCACTAGCCCCTTGGTACGAGCGCGTCAAACCGCAGAAATTCTTCTGAAAGCTGGACTGGGTAAAAAAATTGAAGAATCATCATACCTTGCTCCCGGTGGAGATATCTCTGCTTGGATCGAAAATTGGCTAGAAACCCAAAACCCGAAAATTTCCTCAGAAGCTAAACTAGCATTAGTGGGACATGAACCAGATTTAGGCTATTGGACAGAGCTTTTGGTCTGGGGAGAAGCAAAAGGAAGGCTAGTCCTGAAAAAAGCTGGTACGATCGGGATAAAAGTACCAGAAAAGGCTACTCCTTTGGGTAGTAGTTATATGTTCCTATTGACACCACCCAAGTATTTGCTCTAACAAAAAATATATCTTTGCCAGAATTTTTGTGTTAGGACAGATACTCTTATGGCGATAAGTATTTCTGGTCTTTGAAGCCCAATCCAATCTTTTAAAAAGCAGATGGTGTTGCCATGATGGTGTGCGAATATAAGCCCGGTTTGGAAGGCATTCCTGCCGCCGAATCCAGTATCAGTTTTGTTGATGGGCAAAAAGGATTACTTGAATATCGTGGCATCCGCATTGAAGAATTAGCGGAAAAAAGTAGTTTTCTGGAGACTGCCTATCTTTTGATTTGGAATCAACTTCCAACCAAAGAAGAACTTCAACTTTTTGAGGAAGAAATCCGGATGCATCGCCGCATTAAATACCGCATCCGTGACATGATGAAGTCATTTCCAGAAAGCGGTCACCCAATGGATGCTTTACAAGCCTCTGCTGCTGCTTTAGGCTTGTTTTACTCCCGTCGTGACTTGCATAACCCTGTTTATATTCGGGATGCTGTAGTTCGGCTTTTGGCAACTATCCCGACAATGGTAGCGGCATTTCAGTTGATGCGTAAAGGAAATGACCCAGTACGTCCAAAAGATGAGTTAGATTATTCTGGGAACTTCTTGTACATGCTTAACGAAAAGGTTCCCGACCCATTAGCAGCAAGGATATTTGATGTATGTTTGATTCTCCACGCCGAACATACCATGAATGCATCTACTTTTAGTGCGAGGGTGACAGCATCGACCTTAACCGACCCTTATGCTGTAGTTGCCAGTGCTGTTGGAACTCTTGGTGGACCTTTGCATGGTGGGGCAAATGAAGAAGTAATCCAAATGTTGGAGGAAATTGGCTCGGTTGAAAATGTACGTCCCTACATTGAGGATTGTATGCAGCGCAAAGCGAAAATTATGGGCTTTGGGCATCGCGTCTACAAGGTTAAAGACCCACGTGCGACGATTTTACAAAATTTAGCCGAACAATTGTTTGCCAAGTTTGGGCAAGATAAATACTACGATATTGCCCAGGAGATGGAGCGAGTAGTCGAGGAAAAACTTGCTCATAAAGGAATATATCCAAATGTTGACTTTTATTCCGGTTTAGTATACAGAAAGATGGGAATTCCCACTGATTTGTTTACACCAATATTTGCGATCGCACGGGTAGCAGGCTGGTTAGCACACTGGAAAGAGCAACTCGAAGAAAACCGAATTTTCCGACCAACACAGGTTTACAACGGTAATCATGATGTTGTTTATACACCAGTGGAGAAACGCTAGAAATAGGGGAAAGGGGACGTGCTGAAATGGGAGATAGATATAGGCACAAAAGTAGTGACACAAACAACTTTTGCCTCTCCCTATCTCCGACTATCCCAATTTGTAAATCCCAATCCATATCATCAGTAGATTTTTTCATTGACTCAAATCAGCCAAAAACCATCCAACGATATACTAAGCATGGGATTGCCAAAAATCTTCAGCTACTTTAATTATCCATCGCGATGTTTGATGGCTGGATTTACATTTATGAACAAGTTTACATTGTTGTCAATCAACATGGACTAACAACTAAAGAAAGGATGGAGGAAGAGAGGAAAGGATAAAAGGGAATATATAAGGATAATGATCCGGAGATATGTTTTGTTTTTGGCTTTTTATCTTCTAACTTCTACCTTTCATTGACTCATAGAGCGGAAACATGAACTCAGGAATTGATCTGCAAGGAACATTTATTGATTCCCTAAAGGAATTGGGACTGCCAGCAGGCACAGCCAAAGCGATTTGGATGCCGTTACCGATGATTTTAATGCTGATTGGTGCCACAGTTGGGGTACTGGTTTGCGTTTGGCTGGAACGGAAAATTTCGGCAGCAGCTCAACAACGGATTGGTCCTGAATATATCGGTCCTTTGGGCTTGCTAGCACCTGTTGCGGACGGGTTAAAACTGGTATTCAAAGAAGATATTGTGCCAGCAAAGGCTGATCCTTTACTATTTACCCTTGGTCCCATCATTGTTGTATTACCTGTATTTTTGTCCTACCTGATTGTGCCATTTGGACAAAATTTGGTAATCACCGATGTCGGCATGGGGGTATTTTTGTGGATTGCCCTGTCTAGCATTCAACCAATTGGATTGTTAATGGCAGGTTATGCATCCAATAATAAATATTCGCTTTTAGGTGGATTACGGGCAGCAGCGCAATCGATTAGTTACGAAATCCCACTGGCACTAGCTGTACTGGCGATCGCGATGATGTCTAATAGCCTCAGTACCGTTGATATTGTCAACCAGCAATCTGGCTATGGAATTTTGGGCTGGAACGTTTGGCGACAACCTGTTGGCTTTATTATCTTTTGGATTGCAGCCCTGGCAGAATGCGAACGGATGCCTTTTGACTTACCGGAAGCCGAAGAAGAAATTGTCGCGGGTTATCAAACCGAGTATTCGGGGATGAAATTCGCTTTATTTTACCTGAGTTCCTACATCAACCTCGTACTCTCGGCTTTACTTGTATCTGTTCTCTACCTTGGTGGCTGGGATTTCCCCCTCCCCATTAGCCTCATTGCTAATTGGCTAGGTGTCAGCGAAACTGAACCAGTGCTGCAAGTCATTACAGCATCATTGGGTGTCACCATGACATTACTCAAAGCTTACTTCCTTGTCTTCTTAGCAATTTTGTTACGTTGGACAGTACCACGGGTTCGTATTGACCAACTACTTGATTTAGGCTGGAAGTTTTTGTTACCTGTAGCTTTAGTAAATTTACTCTTGACAGCAGCATTGAAATTAGTTTTCCCTGTTGCTTTCGGTGGATAAGAAGAGTAATGTTCTGACGCTTGATTTTCGATTTCAGAACGAAGATCAAGTGTCATGACTCCTAACTTTAAAGAGAGAGTGTGAAAATTTATGCTGAAATTCCTTAAACAAGTTGGAGACTACGCCAAGGACGCAGTACAAGCCGGAAAATATATCGGCGAAGGTCTTTCTGTGACTTTCGATCACATGCGTCGCCGTCCTGTCACCGTCCAATATCCTTACGAAAAATTGATTCCTAGCGAACGCTTTCGTGGTCGAATACACTACGAATTCGATAAATGTATTGCTTGCGAAGTTTGTGTTCGGGTATGTCCAATCAACCTACCTGTAGTCGATTGGGAATTTGATAAAGCGACTAAAAAGAAAAAACTTAAGCACTACAGTATCGACTTTGGGGTTTGTATCTTCTGCGGTAACTGCGTAGAATTTTGCCCGACAAATTGCTTATCGATGACGGAAGAGTATGAACTTTCAACTTACGATCGCCATGAATTAAACTACGATAGCGTAGCTCTTGGTCGTTTACCTTATAAGGTGACTAACGATCCAATGGTGACACCACTACGGGAGTTCGTCTACCTCCCCAAAGGTATCATGGACCCCCACGATTTACCTGCTGACGCACCTCGTGCCGGTTCTCGTCCCGAAGACTTAGTCGAACAAACAGAAAATTAATCATTAGTTAATGGTTAACGGTTAGTTGTAATTGGCAGAATTTTTGGGAATTACTGATTAACAAATAACTATCACCAATTAACTAAGTCATAACTTGCGATCAAGAAAGGATAATTGAAAGTGAATTTAGCCGAAGGTGTACAGCTGGTTTCGTTTGCTATCCTGGCGCTGATGATGATTGGAGCGGCGCTAGGTGTAGTTTTGTTAAACAATATCGTTCATTCTGCCTTTTTATTAGGCGGTGTATTTCTCAGCATTTCCGGCTTATATCTATTACTCAATGCTGATTTTGTCGCGGCAGCACAATTACTTATTTACGTTGGTGCCATCAACGTACTAATTCTGTTTGCCATCATGTTAGTAAACAAACGCCAAAACTTTACCCCTTTCCCGAATGCTTGGGTACGTAAAGCCCTAACAGCAGTCGTTAGCTTTGGATTATTTGCACTTCTCAGTACAATGGTACTAGCGACTCCTTGGTCACATTCCACTGCAACTCCTGTAGATAACCCGATTATTTTGATTGGCGAACATTTCTTCAGCGATTTCTTATTGCCTTTTGAACTTGCTTCAGTTTTGTTATTGATGGCAATGGTTGGTGCAATTATTTTGGCACGTCGCGAATACTTACCTGAAGTTGATGCTTCTGGTGTTCCGCAAACATTATTGACTTTACCTGAGCGTCCTAGAGAATTAATTTCTTCAGGTAGTGAAAATGAATAATGGTTAATTGTTATTGGGTGTTAATCGGCAATAGTTAAAAGTTAAGCAGGTAGGTTTAATTAAATATCAGACCCGAAGACAGTGTAATTTTGGTTTTGATTGTAACCACTCACTTAATTACAAGATATCCAATAACTAATACCTAATAATTAATACCCAATCACAAATTACGAAGTAACCAATCACTAATAAATCAAAAATCAATGCAACTTCAATACTTTTTGTTACTTGCTGCCGCTTTATTTTGCATCGGAATTTACGGTCTAATTACAAGTCGTAATGCTGTCAGAGTTCTGATGTCAATTGAATTGCTTCTGAATGCTGTCAATATTAACTTGATGGCATTTTCTAACTACCTCGACCCCACAGAAATAAAAGGTCAAGTATTTACGGTATTCGTAATTACTGTAGCTGCGGCGGAAGCGGCGGTAGGATTGGCTATTGTATTGGCAATTTATCGCAATCGCGATACTGTCGATATGGAGCAGTTCAACCTCCTCAAATGGTAGTATTCGTGTGGAGCTAAAGCAGGTAATTATTGCTTATAAGGCGCGAGATGTTCAAAGTAAACGTTGGGCAGAGATTTGCGCCAAGCAACTGGAAAATCGTAATTGCCAAGTCTTGATGGGACCAAGCGGACCAAAAGATAATCCCTACCCAGTTTTTTTGGCTTCTGCTGCTGGGACTATAGACTTGGCATTGGTGCTTGGTGGTGATGGTACCGTATTAACTGCTGCCAGGCATTTATCTCCGGCTGGTATTCCCATATTAGGTGTGAATGTTGGCGGGCATTTGGGATTTTTGACTGAATCGGTAGAAGAATTTCAAGATACAGAAAACGTTTGGGATCGCTTGTTAGAAGATCGCTATGCAATTCAACGACGGATGATGTTGCAAGCGGCTTTATATGAAGGACATGGTTCTAATTTAGAACCTGTAACGGAAAGATATTTGGCGTTAAATGAAATGTGTGTCAAACCCGCTTCGGCTGACCGCATGATTACGTCAATTTTAGAAATGGAAATTGATGGGGAAGTTATTGACCAGTATGTGGGAGATGGACTCATAATTTCTACACCCACGGGTTCGACGGGGTACACTGTTTCCGCAAATGGTCCCATTATGCACGATGGGATGGAAGCACTGACTGTGACTCCAATTTGTCCAATGAGTCTTTCGAGTCGTCCGATTGTTTTACCTCCTGGTTCGGTTGTGAGTATTTGGCCTCTGGGAGATTACGATTTGAGTACAAAATTGTGGATGGATGGAGTTCTGGCGACTTCGATTTGGCCTGGACATCGTGTCGATATTCGCATGGCGGAGTGTCGAGCTAAGTTTATTATCCTGCGAGAAAATAATTCCTATTATCAGACATTGCGTGAGAAGTTATTGTGGGCAGGAACTAGGGTTCGTTACAGCAGTACAAATCATGCGAATTAATTCAGGATGCCAAGGGGGAAATAATGGGTCGTGAAGTATCTGAATACAGATAATAAGCGCAGATGGACAGCCAATTGTTTAATTGATAGTGGTTAATTTGGGATTTTACATGGGGAAGAAATCGCTTTCCTAAAGTTTTCCCTGCATTTTTTCCTCTTTTCTTCTTTCCCTTTTGAATATGCGGCATCTACGAATTGCTCCTAATTGGCTGCGGTATTTTATTGTTGTGGTTTTGGTTCTGGGTATATTTTTTCGCTGCACAAACCTAGATAGTAAGGTTTTTTGTCATGATGAAACTTACACAATGTTACGCTTGTCTGGATATACAAAGGATGAGGTAAGGCAACGACTATTTAATGGTCAAATTATTTCACCAGATAGTCTTTTTCGGTATCAAAATATTAATAATCAACGGGATTGGAGCGATACAATTATTTCTTTAGCGGTGGAAGACCCACAACATCCGCCACTATATTATATTGTTGCTCGTTTTTGGGTACAGATATTTGGGCAAATATTTGTTAATTCAGTGACAGTAATTAGAAGTTTATCTGTGGTGTTCAGCCTGTTGGCGATGACAGCAATGTATTGGCTATGCTGGGAATTATTTAAGGTGCCATTGGGTGTATCTTGGATTGCGATCGCAATCTTATCATCTTCACCGCTTAATTTTCTTTATGCCCAGGAAGCCAGCGAATATATGCTATGGGCTGTGACTATCTTGGTATCAAGTGCTGCGTTATTAAGGGCGATTCGACTTGATTCAAAGTATCAATATGTTGAGTCTCCAGTTTTTAATTGGGGTCTTTATTCGTTAACTTTAGCACTCAGTCTCTACACATTTTTATTAAGTGGTTTTGTAGTTATAGCCCATGTCATATATGTAATTACTATCAATAAATTTCGCTGGAATAAAGCTGTAGAGAGATTTACTATGGCATCCTTAGTTAGTTTTTTATTCTTCAGCCCATGGATAGTGATATTAATTAATAATTTTGACCCGCTAAAAGATAGAAATTTTGAGAATGATTCTACTTTGAGATTAGCGAATTTACTTCAATCTTGCTTGCTACAAGGAAAGAGAATTTTTTTTGATATTAATGGTGATTTAGATGGTAACTTAAATAATGTTTTTGATAATTTTTTCGGTATATTTTTTTGTATTTTAGTAGTTTATTCTCTTTATTTCCTATATTTAACTACTAATATAAAAACTTGGTTATTTATCATCACTTTAATTGTGATTCCTGCATTACCATTAATCTCCCAATCTTTACTGTTGGGGGAAATGCGAGCGACTTCAGCCAGAGATTTCATTCCTTCAGTCTTAGGAATACAAATAGCAGTTGCATACTTGTGTAGTTATAATCTCAATAATGGTATTTTTGCTAGGCGACAAGCTTGGCAAATAATCGTGGTATTTGTTATTTCCATGGGCTTAATTTCAATTGCAGTTAGCTCCGAAGCAAAAACATGGTGGAATAAAAGCGTGAGCTATGGTAATCCGGAAATTTCCCAAATAATTAATCAAGTTGCCGCTCCCCTTCTAATTAGTGATGATTCTGGAATAAATTATGGTAACATCTTCTCCCTCAGTTATTTATTAGACACCAATGTAAGACTTCAATTAATTCAAAAAAGCATGTCCTTTTCGACAAATGTTAGGCGCAATCCTACAGTTTTTATATTGAATCCCTCTAATGATTTGCGAGAAGAAATAGAAGTTAAATATCGTTTGCGATCGCACCCTGTATATTTGGATAAATACTCTTCTCTTTTAAAACTAGGTAGATAGAAACCAAAGTCAATTAAGTTGGAATTAAAACAAGCTGAAAACCCGTAATAGAAAATTTAAACAAATTCTCAGGTTATACTCATTTTTTTAACCTTGAAAGGCTCTAAATTATATATATCTATGTTCAGTTCATCCCTTCATAAATCTTAAAAAATGATGAAATTTAAACTTATTCCTCTGATGGCGATCGGACTATCATTAATTGTTAGCTGTTCTAGAGAAGTTAGTTCAAATTCTCCACAAACTGATACATCTTCAACTACTAGCGTGAGAACAAAAAGCCAAGCATCGACGGCAAAAATTGGGAGTTTCGTACCAGCGAGATATTCAACAGAGGGTAATGCTCGTATAGTTCGTGAAAATGGTAGAAGTTTTGTCGAGTTTGATCAAGGTTTTAAAACTGACAATGGTCCAGATTTATTTGTGATTTTATATCGTAACTCCTCAGTTCCTAACAGTGGAGTGAGAGAGAAAGATTACGTCCGGCTGGCGGCTTTACAAAAAACTAGAGGTTCTCAACGCTATGCTATTCCTGAAGATATCGCGTTA
Source organism: Calothrix sp. UHCC 0171 (assembly GCF_034931845.1). Lineage (NCBI taxonomy): Bacteria > Bacillati > Cyanobacteriota > Cyanophyceae > Nostocales > Calotrichaceae > Calothrix > Calothrix sp. UHCC 0171. The sequence continues at coordinate 21,705 of NZ_JAYGHN010000004.1, read as the reverse complement.
GCAGATTTTAAATCAGTAGCTATTTGGTGTCGCCAATTTAATTCAACTTTTGGTTATGCGACTTTAAGTAGTTAGTTACTTGTGTTAGTTACTGATTAAATTAATAATTTGAGGCTGTTTATACAATAAACCTCAAAATCTAATAAACCCGATTTAATTAACCCTATCCTACTTATTTGGTGAAAAAAACGGGTTTTTCTAATTAATTTAGACGAAAATATTACTTGATAAATATTTCCTGACTGTTAATTCTAAATTTATGATTTAAAATAATCAATTAATTTCACCTATTACCTAATAAACCGTGTTATTCAAAAAACTAGATTTATTTTCTTTACGACTTCGGCTAACATTTGGTGTGGCTATACTTTCCATGTTGGGTTTAGGTAGTCTCGCTACTTGGACAGCTTGGAAAATGCAACAGATTTTAATTGATAATCATAAGCGTAATATCGAACAAATATCTTCACGCTTGCCTCATGATATCAAAATTTATATGGAAATGTCCTTACAAGAGACTGTACTACAAAAGGTAATTAATAATTTAACTACTCATAATACTTTTTTGTTATTCAGAAGTCCAAATAATAAGATTTTGGCACAATCAACTACCTGGAATTTATTACCAAATTCCACAGCTACTAATTTAATGAACTTTAGTAATCAGGCAAATAAAGCACAAATATATGAACTTCAAGGTCGCTATTTTGTATTATGTGGTAAGACATTAGAAGTCAAAGGTCAATTATTAGGTAATATTTCTATCGCTCAAGATATTACTGAAGAACAGCAAATGTTTGCACAAATGATACGAGACCTAAGCATTATCAGTATTGCTGTAATTACAATCATGGCATTTGCGATCGCATACTATATTAAGCATTCTCTCATTCCTTTACGTCATCTTAGTCAAATGACATCTGTGATTTCACCTCAAGACTTGGGAGAAGCACAAGTATCAATTAAAAATGCTCCTAGTGAAGTGAAAGAACTAGCACAAACTTTTAATATGATGCTATCGCGCCTTTCGCAAGCATGGGAACAGGAACGACAATTTGTGAGTAATGTCTCCCACGAATTACGCACTCCTTTAACTATAGTTCGTGGTTATTTAGAAAGTGTTTTAAGGCGAAAAAATAATTTAACGGAATTGCAAATTGAAGCTTTAGAAACAGCGGCAGAAGAAGCTGAACGCACAATTAGTCTATTGCAAGATTTACTGGAATTAGCACGTGCAGATAATGGTAATTTACATTTACATATTGAAAGCAATATTTTAGACAATTTAATTTTAGAAGTTGTTGAGATGGCACAAAAGTTTAATGATAAAAACTCTCGAAAAATTATTTTTCAGCCTGCAAATAAGCCAATTTTCGCTAAATTTGATGTTAACCGTCTCCGACAAGTTTTATTGAATTTAATTGACAACGCCGGAAAATATTCTGATCCGAATACAACAATAGTAGTTAAATTAAAACAGGAAGGAGAAAAAGCAATTATTCAAGTATGCGATCGCGGCTATGGTATTTCTTTACAAAATCAATCACGAATATTTGAACGTTTTTACCGTATTGATGAAGCACGTAATCGTACCAATGGTGGTTCTGGTTTAGGTTTATCGATAGTTAAAACATTGGTTGAAGCAATGGGAGGAAGCATCACAGTGAGTTCTCAGTTAGAACAAGGAAGTGTATTTATTGTTAGTTTACCTATTAATTAAATTACTCAACTATTACATCCAATGATTACTAATAACTGGGATACAAATCTCTATGAAGACAAACATGCTTTTGTCTGGAAATATGGTGAAGATTTGCTCAATTTACTTTCTTCACAACCAGGAGAAAATATTCTCGATTTAGGCTGTGGTACAGGACAATTAACGGCGAAAATAGCCGAAACTGGGGCAAAAGTATTAGGGATTGATGCTGATGCCGCTATGATTGCCAAGGCAAAAGCCAATTATTTATACCCAAATTTAGACTTAAATTTAGACTTAAATTTTGCAGTTGCTGATGCACGTTCTTTTGCATTTCAGACTAATTTCGATGCAGTTTTTTCTAATGCTGCATTACATTGGATACCAGATGCCGATGCCGTAATTACTTGCATTTATCAAGCACTGAAGCCTGGAGGACGCTTCGTGGCTGAATTTGGTGGTCAAGGTAATGTTAAATTTATTACTGATGCCTTAAAAGAGGCATTACAAGAGATTGATTTCGATTCGCAAGCATTCCCTATATCTTCTCTGTGGTATTTTCCTAGTGTTGGGGATTATGCGACTCGTTTAGAAAAGCAGGGATTTGATGTTATTTATGCTGTCTTACTCAATCGTCCGACAAAATTATCTGATGGTGATGCAGGTTTGCAAAATTGGCTGTTGATGTTTGCGAGTCGATTCTTGTGTATGCTTTCTCCCGAACAACAAAAGCAAGTAATTCACACAACAGAACAGCTTTTAAAACCCTCACTTTACCGAGATGGGGTTTGGAGTGCTGATTATCGCCGCATTCGCGTTCTGGGGATTAAATAGCTAACAGACGCACTAATCAATAGTATGCCTTGAGGAGAATTTTATCTAATAAAAAACTAAAAGCCCCACCTAAGGAGCTTTTAATACTTGGTTTGTTTATGGCTCAGGTGCGACTCGAACGCACGACCAAGGGCTTATGAGTCCCCTACTCTAACCAACTGAGCTACTGAGCCGGAAAAATGTTGTTTAGAAATTTAATTCAAAAATTTCGTTCAACAACTTCTAATTTTAGCACAAGACTTGGATTGGAGCTAGTCTTTTTCTGAAATTAATTTTGGACAAAAAAACAGTGTGGATGCGGGAGAGAAAGCAAAAGAGGGAGATAACTCCCCCAACAGCTTTTTTGTTTATCTAGAGACAAATTGCTGCAAATTTAGACTCTTGGAGCTAACATGGCGATTGGGTTCACTGCACCTTTTCCAGAAGTGTGGATTTCAAAATGGGTGTGTGGACCAGTGCTAAAGCCAGTGCTTCCCATTGCCGCAATGGTGTCACCTTGCTGTACTTGCTGTCCCTGTGAGACTAAAATTCTGCTGTTATGGGCATAACGGGTCATGCTGCCATCAGGATGACGAATCTCAACTAATAAGCCGTAACCGCCTTTGTTCCAGCCAGCTTTTTCAACAACACCAGGAGCAGATGCATAAATGGGAGTACCCACTGAGTTGGCAACATCAATTCCTTTGTGCATTCTACCCCAACGCCAACCGTAGCCAGATGTGAGGACACCTTTAGCGGGCCAAATATATGCTGCGTTTCCGGGTGCTGGTCTGGTGTTTTCATCAACTGGTCTGGGTAGATATCTATCGACTGCTGCAAGAGGTGGCAATTGTGGTGTCACAACTGTACCCCGCATGTTACCGAGAGATTCCGATGCATTTGTGCTTGTAGGTACGGGAGGATTTGACATTCTTCCTCCATTGCGTACGTTGCGTGCCCACTCAGGGTTAATTGGTTGAGCGTTATAGTTCGGTGCCATTGGTGTGGGAACCGGAATGGGTACTGCGACTGTATTTGTTCTGTAAGTGGGAACAGGTATCGCGACATTACGGCGATCGCGTGTTGGAACTGTTGGGACTGCAACAGTATTTTCTGTGGAGACGGGAATAGGTACCGCAACAGTATTGTTGTAGGGTTTCTGTTGAGAATCACGCTTTCCAGCTTGTTGAGAGCGATATCGTTCGCGCAGACGTTCAATTTCAGCTTGCAAGCTGCGAAGACCTGGGTCATCTTTAACTTGTTTGTTACGATGATTACGCGATGCTAGCTGCATTTCCGCAAATACTTTGGGAACAGGGGTCTCACCACCCACGCCATTTGCATTTGCGGGAATATCTGCTGATTCTGAGGTGATTGTGGAAGCAACAGTTTGACTAGTATTGCTAGTTATAACTGGGGTTGGGATTGCCGTTGGTACTGCGACTGGTGTAACTGGTGCAGTCACATTGGCAACTGTGGAAGCACTGCTTGTAGTTGCTACAGTGGCTTTGTTTTTAGTGACTGAGGTTTTTGCGACAGGAAGATTCAGCTTTTGGCTAATTCTCAGTTGGTTGGGATTAGCAATACCATTAGCCTTAGCAATGTCAGCTACCGATATACCATGTTTAATGGCGATCGCTGCTAATGTATCACCAGGTTTAACCTCATAAGACTTAACTTCTTCAGTTTTCACTGTCGAAGCTGGGACTGGAAATATGTTGTTGACGCTGGCATCGACAACTGAATTAGATTCTGGATTAGTTATCTCTGCTGCTATTTCTTGCTGTGGTAATGATACCTTGGTCTCCCCAGACCGCAACTCCGCCAGACTTTCTTTTAAACGGTTCGATTTCTGCCGTAAGCGATTAATCGCAAACTCTTGCTGTGCTTGTAACTGCTCGTTGACTTTGTTGTTTTCTGCTTGTTGAGCTAATACAACTGTTGAAGTTGTTGCCGCTTGGTTGCTGGATAGTTCTTCTGCAACTTCGACTTTCTGTGCTTGCTCTCTATTCGCTTGCACTCTGGCTATTGCATCTGCAATCTGTTGAGCTTTTGCCGCTTGGTCTTGTACTGTAACAGTCTTGCTTTCTGCTGTAATTTTGTTCGTAACCGCCGTTGGTGTCGGAACCTGTAGACTAGCTCCGCTTGCTGCAACTTGCAATTTAGCTCCAAGCCCTGGTATCTGCGAAATTGCTGTCGGTTCCACGATAACTGGATTTTCAGGCACACTCATATTTGAAGTGGCTTTGGTATCCAGCTTGATTGTGGCAGCAAATCTCACCGCATTATCAGCAGCAGGTGTTGTCGAAGCTGTATTTTGATTGGCTACAGGTTCTGCTGCTAGGGCTTGGTCGCTTTGCCGAGTCACCAAAAGGCTCGTAGCACCCATTGAGATTGCCAAACCTATCATTGCCACGCTGGTTCGTTTATGACGATTGATTTTTAGGTTTGGTTCGTTCAAATTATCCACCGGAACATCCTCACTGGGGTTACTTTCTTGTGCAGCCTTTACTTTCTTTTTTAATGCTCGTTTCAAAGACGACCTCCTTAACGATCGCTAGCGCTTAACTGACCTCGATTTTTTTCAGTCGGATACTAGTCAATGATTTAGATCACTACGAACGATAGATCAAGATCACACTCACCAGAGATACTTAGGCAAGATTAACCTGGTTCTCTGTTTTAAACAAGTTCGCATTGCTTAAAAAAATTTAAATTTAGCGTTTACTTGTTCTATCACACCTCACCACAGATGGTGTCATACTCTTTACATTTATCGTTCAATATGCAGCTTGCTGGTGTAATCAAACTAACAGATTGTGAAAAGTCTGATTTTACAACCCTTAAGCCCTTATACCTAAGCATTTGGAAGAAATTTACTTCCTGCTGTAGATATATTCATGGGTTCAACGGAAAATCCGCCCACCCAACAGGAGAATTTACGTTGATTATTCCCTAAAAAACAACCGTAATTACTCGCAGGTAATTTTACATTCTTCAAATTGGCTATTTGCAAACAAAAGTTCGCAAACCAAGGATATGAAAGAATTACAGCTATTTTGTTCCGTATATTATCGGGGAATGAATTCATGAAAAACTATATCTTTCTTTGCCTTTTTGAGTGTTTCTTATATACAAATTTCTTATATAAGCTTACTGAGAATTATCAGTGTAATTTACCATGCGGTTTTTCGCCAATGCCGCTAGAAAACAGATTTTATTCGCAATAATACTTGTATTTCCTTGTATTTTTGAAAAGTTTCATTAAATTAATGGGGTGTTTCGACATCATATCAGTGATTTAACGGAGATGTAAAAGGAAAACCCCTATTTCTTATGTATAGCTGTTATTCCCTAGAAATTATGGTGATTACAATGATTTATTGTAAATAACCTAGCTGACGACGGGCTTCAAATAAACCGATAGCGACGCTCACAGAGAGGTTTAAGCTCCTCACACCGGACTGACTCATTGGTATATATAGGGTTTCGTCACATTTTTGAATTGCGTCGGATGGCAAACCATTGGTTTCACTGCCGAATAATAACCAATCATCATCTCGAAATTCAAATTGGGCGTAGTTGTGAGTACCCTTAACAGTAAACCCCAACCAGCGACCGCCGCGTTGCTGATGTGCCACTTTGAAATCCTCTAATGTTTCGTGGTAGTGCAACTTCACAAATTCCCAGTAATCCAATCCTGCACGTTTTAAATATCGATCGCTCAACTCAAAACCTAAGGGACCAACTAAATGTAACTCAGTGTTTGTGGCGGCACAGGAACGGGCAATATTGCCAGTATTTGGGGGAATTAGGGGATTTACTAAAACTATTTGCGGCATTTGACGATAATTACTTAGGTATTAAATATGGCTATGTGTTGTGGGTGTCAAATCAATCTGTAGGTAGAAGGCATTTATAGTTTTTATTAATATCAGATAATCTACAACGATTGATTAGAAATTTAAAACACAAAAAATACTCCCAAAAGAGCTTGACTCTGATGGAAGCACTTACAAATCATATCTCAGTAAAGATTAATTTTTGATTAAGTTGGATGTAATGGATATATTGACTGGTGTTCTTTGCCTGAATTTTGGAAATTTCTCGCCATTCATAAGTAATTTTAATCTAACTTTTAAGTTTTGATGAGAATTTAATAGAGAAAAATACCTAAAAAGGGGTAGAGCCTACCCCATAAATCGCGATTTAATCCTTTATAATCCAACACTGAAAAATTCTCGTTAAGACACAACAGAGGAACAGATTTTTTCTTGGAGTTCAATTTCGCGATCGCGGATGTTCGCAATTGCTTGCGTCATTACCGAATGCGTACTCACGCCAACTTTATGAAGTTGTAGCCATTTTTGAGCTTCATTGCCTTCTCGGAGAATTTTTTGCAGTGGTGATAGGAAACAGCTAAAGCCATTTTCCTTTGCAGTCATCCAGACACTATCGTAAATTTCAGCAATCCAATCATGGGCAAGAATAGTTCTACCGTCTTGCCAGTGCTGCAAACTTGCATCCAAACTATTGGTTGCTGCTGCCATTTCGTTTGCCGCAGTCATGTCAATTAACTCATCTGCTGTAAATTTACTCGCAATTAATGGGTCGAGTTCAGGATTGGCGATCAGTTGTAAGATTCTCGCTTCCAGCAGTGCTGTAATTGCCAGCAATGCAATCGGGTCTGTCACCAAATCGCAAATTCGCAATTCCAAGCGGTTGAGGTCGTAGGGACGTTTGTCGCCGTTGGGACGAACTGATGACCAGAGATGGCGCACGTTTTGCATTGTCCCTGCTGCCAGTTGTGCCTCCACCCATTGAATATGTTCCCCATGGCTGGCAAACAAGGGTACACGACTGGGGGTTTGGGGGAAAATGCCCCAACGAGTTGAGTGATAGCCTGTAGCTTTGCCATCTATAAATGGGGACGACGCGCTTAATGCCAAAAATAACGGTGCTTCCACCCGAATTAACCGACAAGCACGCATCAAAACTTCTGGGTCGCTGATGCCAATATTAATGTGAATGCTGGCGGTGACAACTTTTGTGCCGTAGGTTTGTTCAATGTAATCGTGATAGGGATTATTTGGGTCGGAGCGAACAAAGCGATCGCTGCCACCCAGAGATAAAGTGCTACCAGGAATTAGAGTATAATCACCTAACTGCTGCAAATAGTTCCGCAACTGCTGGCGCGGAAGTAAAAGACTGCATAGCAATTGGTCATAACTTGAAGACGGAGCAGTAGTGTATTCTACATTACGACTATCTGGCTCGCGGACAAAGCCGTCCAAAGAAGCGGTAATTTTGTCGGAGAGACCAACGACATCACCATTTGGCGTGCCAGTATACATTTCAACTTCAAAGCCCTTTGATAACGCCACTTAAAATTACTCCTTGGCTCTCCATATACTTAAAATTGTATCGAATTAGACGATTTTCTGCCTATATATTTTGGTTGAATTCAATTCCTATAATCGACATTGCTGATACACTTCGCTGGCTGCACGATGTAAAAGGGAATGGCGGTAGGTTAAAGCTGTTAAATCATCTGCGTAGCCGCCACCAATCACACAAGCGACGGGATAACCTGCTTTTGTGCAAGTTGTCAGCACTTGCATGTCTCTGCGATATATACCTCTGTTGGTTAAAGCTAATTTCCCCAGCTTATCGTCAATGTGGGGGTCAACTCCAGCATCATAAAAAATGAGATCGGGTTTGACTTCTGTCAATAGGTCTGGTAGGTATTTCGCTAGGGTTTGTAGATATTCGTCATCTTCCATGCCGATTGGTAAAGCCACATCTAAGTCGCTTTGTTGCTTAGTTCCGGGAAAGTTGACTTCGCAATGCATGGAAAAGGTGAAAACGCTGTCATCACCTTGAAAAATAAAAGCAGTACCATCACCTTGATGTACATCCAAATCGATAATGAGAATTTTTTTAACTAAACCAGATTGTTGGACAACGCGAGATGCGATCGCTAAATCATGGAAAATACAAAAACCGGAACCATAATTAGGAAATGCATGATGGGTTCCACCCGCAGTATTGCAAGCCAAACCAAATTCTAACGCTAGCTTTGCCGTGAGAATAGTTCCTCCAACCGCCACGCAGGTACGATGGGCTAAAGCGGGACTCCAAGGTAAACCGATTCTTCGCTGCGCTTTGGTATCGAGAGTCCCCTGGCAATAAGCATTAACATATTCTCTGGTATGCACTAGCTCGATTAATTCTGGCAAGGGTTGTGTTGGTGTATGAAATTGTTCAATTTGTGCCACTCCATCAGCCAATAACATCTCATATAACATCCGAAATTTTGGCATAGGAAAACGATGTCCTTCTGGCAATGGGACAACATAATCTGGATGGTAAATAATGGGTAAGTCCATATTTATCTGATTAGCAATTAAGATGATTTTTTAGGAAAACATTTATTAATTAAATAAATTCAGCAAAATTAGCAAAAATGTGTGTTAGCGGTGTTTTACTGGTAGTATTACAATCCTAATTTGGTTCTCGAAAAAGTGAGATTAGTTTGAGTTCATATATCAGGTTCCTGACAATGATGACAATGACAAACATACAATGGATTTTACCAGTATTGTTTATTTTACTGGGGTTACTGGCAGGAATAGTTGGCGAAAAAGTTATTTACGAGAGATTAAAGAATTTTTCGAGCCGTAAAAAAATACCTGGTAGTGAAATTATCATGCGATCGCTTCACCGGATGATATTTCTCTGGTTTGTTTTGGCTGGTTGTTTTAGCGCAATTTTAATTCATCCCCATGTGAATCATGGGGTTAATTTGGATGTTCTCCAAAAGATTCTTTTTACGATTTTTCTGTATTCGGTAACATTAGTTTTAGCTCGTCTCTCCTCGAATTTTATTAATCTGTTTATTCGCAAAACAGGAGGAAATTCTGCTTCTTTATTTTCTAATATTGCCAAAACTTCTGTTTTCGGATTGGGCACATTAATTATCCTGCAAACATTGGGAGTAAAAATTACACCAATCATCACTACGTTAGGGATTAGTGGTTTAGCTGTTGGTTTGGCATTGAAGGATACTTTGGAAAACTTATTTGCTGGATTTCACTTAATTTTTTCTAAGCAAGTTCGTACTGGAGATTATGTTAAATTAGATGGTGGTCATGAAGGTTATGTGACTGATATTACTTGGCGAAATACAACCATTCGTGAAGTCTCTAACAATGCCATTATTGTGCCTAATTCCAAGTTAGCATCTGCAATTTTCATCAATTGTCATCTTTTAGCAAAAGAGAGTACCTTAACAGTAAATGTTGGAGTAAATCATGATAGTGATCTGGAAAATGTCGAACGAATTACAGTAGAAGTTGCTAAAGATGTGATGCAACAAGTATCACCAAAATTAGTTGTACATGAACCTTTTATTCGCTTTCAAAAGTTTGGCGAAACAAGCATTGATTTTACTGTTTTTATGCGAGTCAATGATTTTTTTGATCAACGCATTGCTCGACATCTGTTCATTAAGGCTTTACATAAAAGATTTAAAATTGAAGGCATTAAAACTCTGCCGACTAGTGCTTAATTAGCTTAATCAATTACTACAGTCAATATCCCTGCATGATTGAGAATAAGTTGGGGATATTACCGCTAATTGGGGATTGAGAATGGTTTGATATTTTCTCGTTAGCAATCAAGAATAACCTGATATTATGAATATGGAAATAATTAAGGAATTTTCATATTCACCGTGATTATCGATAATTTATCAGCACAACATAGGTTTGAAAAACACTTTTGGACTTGGCAAGGTTATAAAATTCAGTATGCAGTTCAAGGTAAGGGAAAACCAATCGTCCTAGTTCACGGTTTTGGCGCTTCCATCGGACATTGGCGCAAGAATATTCCAGTTTTAGCCAATGCTGGCTACCAGGTATTTGCCATTGACTTACTGGGTTTTGGTGCTTCCCAAAAAGCTGCGATCGCCTATAATATTGATATTTGGGTAGAATTACTCAAGGATTTTTGTAGTGAATATCTTCAAGAGCCTGCGGTGTTCGTTGGCAATTCGATTGGTGCGTTGATTAGCTTGACAGTGCTAGCAAAACACCCAGAAATCGCTGCCAGTGGAGTGTTAATCAATTGTGCGGGTGGTTTAAACCATCGTCCCCATGAATTGAATCCACCATTACGGATTGTCATGTCAGCATTTAATCGATTAGTGAATCATCCAGTTACAGGAAAATTTGTATTTAATCGGGTGCGTCAAAAACATCAGATACGTCGCACACTGTATCAAGTATATCGCGATCGAAACGCTGTCACAGATGAGTTGGTAGACTTATTGTACGAACCATCCTGTGATGAAGGCGCACAAAAAGTATTTGCATCAATACTTTCAGCTCCTCCTGGCGACAGCCCAAATGAATTATTACCCAAAGTTGAGTCACCCCTATTGGTATTATGGGGTGCAGATGACCCTTGGACACCAATTACTGGGGCGAAAATTTACGAACAAGCTGCAACCGCAGGCAAGGATATTAAAATAATTCCTATTCCTGGTGCTGGACATTGTCCCCATGACGAGGTTCCAGATAAAGTTAATTTAGAGATTATTAATTGGTTACAGAACTATTAACATCTAAAAACCCGCTTTCTTTTTCGACAAATCCAGCCAAAAAGTAATTTCAAAAACCTTGCGAAACAGTTTTCAAAGTATTTGTATTTGAGGAGATGGCAATACATATAACTGTAGAGGTGCCAAGCTTTGCGCCTCTACAATTATGTGATATTTATGTTATGCGGATGCTTTTTTATTGCCTAACTTTTTATTGATGAAACTAGTGAATCTCTTCCAATTTGCACGTACAACTTTCCAATTTGCCAGCATATGCAAAATGATAAAGGCTAAAAACGTATAAGCAAGCCAAAAATGTAAACTACGCCCAATATCTACCATTACTTTATTTTGGGGAAAAATATCGGGTAAAACAATACCAAAAAATTTAACATTATTTTGTTTAAATGAATTTGATAGCAAAAAGCCAGTTATCGGCACAGCCCACATGAACAGATAAAGGCTAAAGTGTAATATAAAGGTTTGCCACCATTCGCGTGTCAGTTTAGGAGTGCGTTTGGTGTATTTACGCCACCATACCCGCAGCAAAGTGAATATCCGCCAGGTTAGTAATCCCATTGTTAAAACACCAATGGATTTATGAAAGTCATATAGCTGGGCGCGGAAAGATACTTCTCTCTCCAAGTTTGCCATAAACGAACCAGTCGCAAAGATAACTAAATAGCAACCCGCCATCCACCAATGTACGGACATTAAATCTTTGAAGGCTGAGTTGAATCTAGATTTCTTCGCATCTATTTTACTTGACTGTGTTGCACTCATAAAACTACCCTGGCTTCTAGATATTTATACTACTTACTTGACATATTTTAGTACCTGTAAGTTTCGTATGTTCCGCAAATAACTAGAATTATGCTGGATGCTTAAATACAAGAAATCGGTTTTTTGGTATTAAGGATTAGTTGATAAGTAGTCTCAGAGCCTTCAGGTTAGCGTTATACTTAAACCTGTTCTCCTATGAAATATTGATAGACAGTAGGGGTATTAAATAATGATTTCACAAAATTATCAGCATCTTAATTTAGAAAATTCTTTAGTACAAGCCATACATACATCTGTAAAGGGAAGAGCAAGATTTAAGGTAAAATGGCTCGACGGAAATAAATCTATTAAAAAAAATTTAGAATTGAAATTATCAAAATCAGAATTTATATCTCAAGCTATTGCGAACGATTTAACAGGCAATATACTTGTTTTTTTTCATCCAAATGAAAGTTGGCAATTAATTGCTAACCTGATTAAAACTTGTTTATTAGATTACATCAAACAGATTAATAGAACTTTTATAAGTTCAAATTCTCTCAGTACAAACTCAGAAAATTGTAAATTTCAGTCATTATCTAATCATGTATTTGATGTATCTAATATATTTAGTTTTGTTAATGAAGTAAGAAGCTCAAAAGAAATAGTTTCTGTACCAGTTAATTTAGACTTACAAAAGAGCTTAAACTATATATTTATTAACAATGAGAATAACAATAATTACTATTCAGAGAAATTCCCAAGTAAAAAAACAATAAAATCCCAAAAAATAAACTTAATTAACCCAATTAATCATATTTTTTTACATCCTTTTATTTTGGTAAGAAAACAAATTAATAAACTACTAACAAATATTAATTTTGCATCAACAGTTCCTTTAACTCTTTTAAGTGTCAGTGCATTAATACATTTATATGGTCTGGATAAAATCATTTTATTAGCAGTTCAAAAAACACATACACCATTACTAAACCACATTATGACTGCAATTACTTCTCTTTGTGAACCATTAGTTTTGGTTGTAGTTTGCTCAGGATTTAGTCTGATGACACCATCTGATAATCGCCGCCCACTAGTCACTAATTTGATGATAGCCGCAGTTGCTGCAATTGGTATGAACTATCTTCTGAAAGGAGTTTTTGCGCGGGCACGTCCAGCATTATGGAAGCATATTGTTGATGTCGGATATTACAGTTTTCCTAGTGGTCATGCAATGGTTTCCTTGGTTATTTATGGATTTCTTGGTTTTGTTTTAGCTAATCAATATCCACAATATAAGAAACAAATTTTGACGTTAACAGCCTTATTAATTTTAGCAATTGGTTTTAGTCGTCTTTATTTAGGGGTACATTGGGCAACTGATGTACTTGTTGGTTATGCAGTTGGTTTGTTGTGGTTAATGGCTTGTTTGCGAGGTTTAGAATTACGGGGAAATTATACAGCGTAATCATAAATGTGTATGCATTTAGCAAAAATAATATCCCCAACTTCTTTTATCGGTCGAGGATATTATTTTTTTACAAAAATATCTTACAAGTATTGTGAATTAATTGTCTGTTAAATCTTGCTGATGCATATTATCAATATGTGGTTCATCTTCGCTACTAGGATGATTTTCTGAGACGACTTTTTCACCTTTCAGATTAGATGGCTCCGAAAAATCATCGCGCACGATTATAAACTCAGTTTCACGTTCTGGCTTTTTACCCCATTCGTCTAAAACATCTTTAATTAATACTTCCTGTGTCCAAATTTTAGCGACAACAGTTAAAGGTAATGCGAGCAATAAACCCAGAGGTCCAAAAAATGTTAAGAAGAATAATTGAGCAATTAATGTCACCGCAGGTAGCAGCGAAACTTGGTGTGCCATAATCATTGGCGTGATGAAATTGCCCTCCGTTTGCTGCACCAAAAAATACAAACCAAATACAGCAGCCGCTTTCCAAGGGGCATCTAATAATGCGATCGCCAGTCCAGGTATTAAACTAATTGTGGGACCTAGGTTGGGAATCAAGTTCATAAAACCCGATAGCACTGATAAAGCTAAAGCTGAAGGTATGCCTAAAATGAGCAAACCAATCATGCTCGTTACTCCCACATATAGCATAGCGATCGCAGCACCACTTACCCATCCTTCCAAAGAAAGCTCGCATTTATCCAAAATCCCATCTACCCTGCGTCGGTAAAATGATGGAAACAGACGTATAAATAGTTTACGATACGCTTGCGGGTCGGCTAAAAACATTCCTGTCAGCACCAATACCAACAAAATTTTTAAAACAGCTTCTAGGGAACCGGATAAAAATGCTAGTGAATTTCCTAGAGCTTTATTGACAAAAGGTTGTGCTTGTTTAATTAAACCGTCAATATCGGGTATGTAGGGGGCTAACTGCGGTGGAACCCCAGCTTTCAGGTTATCTAAGGAAGCATTAAAAACCTGTAATCCCTTGGGAACTCGATAAGTAAGTTCGTGAAACTGGGTGATAAAAGGCGGTACAACTATCCAGAAAAAACTGACAATTACCCCAAAAAAGAGACTGACTGCAATCAGCACAGCTAACCCACGCTTCATCCCAGTACGCTGAAACCTTTTTGCCAGGCGATTTAGCGTAGTCGCAATTACGACTGCTGCAAACATCAGCAACAGCACATCCCGAATTTGCCACAGAATATACAAAGAAAGAACAATGGCTATCAAACCAATCCACTGACCTAAATTCAAGTCCTTACCCCTTCCTGAAACTTAGCGAACAGTTATTTGCTTAATTTTGCTGTAACTTAGCTAGGCTAGCAGTTAATTTGTAATTCGTAATTTGTAATTCGCAATTCGTAATTCCCCAGGAACTGAAGTCAGGCAATTACAAGTTCCTTACTGCCCGAAACCGAACACCCAATAAAACAGCCATAATTACAGTTGGAGATAAAACTAGAATTAATGCACTAACGTCACTTTCTGGGATGGGAACGGTTGGGGCAACATACTTGATGAACAGTGAAAGAACTACTGAGAGTAATAAAACTTTGGCGAGAAATCCAAACTGGTTATTCATACACTAAATCCACTACGACTAAAGTACGGCTATACACATTGTTTATGGGGGGTAGACACGAAAGTCAATTTCGCTATCTATTTTTTAGAATAGGCTTAGTTCACATTCTGTTACAAACCTCTCATATTTATCTGGTAATTACTTGTTTATCATTGACATGAATGCTAACTCTGTGGCAAGCACCATCTATTAACTACTAACAAAAGACAATTCATATTGTCTCTCGGAAAGGCGATGCGAGTTACAGGTTTATTTGGGTGAATGTTAATAGAATTTATCTAAAAATTCCCATGTTCTACCTTCCTGTTTCGTTACTACTATTTATATTGTTATTGCTGCTCATACCTTTTTTATGGTTTGCAGTAACTTTAAATGTGGTGGAAATCGCTGTCACCAAATTAGGATTTGCTCCCGGCGTTGGTTTGCTTTTGCTAGCTCTAATTATTTTAGGTAGCACAATCAATATTCCTTTATACCGTACCGAATCTGCAATTGAAGTTACCGATGGATTTGCAGATATGTGGCTGCGCGAATTTTGGGGTATTCCGTTAAGACATATCAGACGTTCTACAGTAGTCGCTATCAATGTCGGTGGAGGAGTTGTTCCGGTTTTAGTCGCCCTGTATCAATTTACTCAAGGTAATATTGCCGCTATTTTGCTGGTGACATTAATAGTGACGGTTGTGAGTTACTATGCAGCCAGAGTTGTACCTGGTATTGGTATCCAAATGAACCCCTTACTAGCTCCTTTAGCAGCTTCTCTATCGGCAATGTTATTAGCTACACCCCATGCAGCACCCGTTGCTTTTGCTGGTGGAGTGCTGGGAACCTTAATAGGTGCAGATTTATTGCATTTACGAGATATTCAAAGTATGAGTTCTGGAGTTCTGAGTATTGGTGGTGCGGGTGTGTTTGATGGGATTGCATTATGCGGATTGTTTGCAGTTTTACTTACATAGTTAATAGTTAATTGGTCATAAATGATTAGTAATAGTTAATAGGTAATTAATTGCCCGAACCAATATTGACTATTAATATTTACCATTAGCTACTAACTAATAATAAATCAGGAGGTTATATAAGTGCCAGTCGATACTAATAATAAGAATAAAATCAAGCCTCCAAAGATTAGGCAATTCGGTGGTAGCCTGTTAATCCTATTGACATTACTGTTGGTTCTAAATCTCATAGTTCCCAACTTCTTTGGAGCCAAATTAGCACAAATTCCTTACAGTGACTTTATTCAACAAGTGCAAGCGGGTAAAGTTGATAAAGCCATTGTTGGTAGCGATCGCATTCAATATTCGATCAAAACCCAAACTCCGGAAGGAAAAGAGGTAGAACAGGTATTTCAAACTACGCCTGTTGCCATTGATTTAGATTTACCTAGGATTTTGCGGGACAATAAAGTCGAATTTGCAGCACCTCCTCCTAATGAAAATGGTTGGCTGGGGACTTTGATTAGTTGGGTGGTGCCACCGTTGATTTTTGTCGGCATTTGGGGCTTTTTCCTCAACCGTCAAGGCGGTGGACCTGCGGCTTTAACTGTGGGCAAAAGCAAGGCGCGAATTTATTCCGAAGGTAGCACTGGAGTCAAATTTAGTGATGTTGCCGGGATTGAAGAAGCAAAAGTCGAACTCGAAGAAGTTGTTGACTTCCTGAAAAATGCCGATAAATATACACGCTTGGGTGCAAAAATCCCCAAAGGTGCTTTGTTAGTTGGTCCTCCCGGTACTGGTAAAACTTTACTGGCAAAAGCGATCGCTGGTGAAGCTGGTGTTCCTTTCTTTAGTATCTCTGGTTCGGAATTTATTGAATTATTTGTCGGTGTTGGTGCTGCCAGAGTTCGCGATTTATTTGAACAGGCAAAACAACAAGCTCCCTGTATTGTCTTTATTGATGAGTTGGATGCTTTAGGCAAATCCCGTGCAGGTAGCGGTGGTTTTTATGGTGGCAATGATGAACGCGAACAAACCCTGAACCAGTTACTTACCGAAATGGATGGTTTTGATGCCAATACGGGTGTAATTATTATTGCTGCCACCAACCGTCCTGAAGTCCTTGATCCAGCCTTACGCCGTCCTGGACGCTTTGATAGACAAGTAGTTGTAGACCGTCCCGACAAAATAGGTCGGGAAGCAATACTGAGAGTCCATGCTCGTAATGTTAAATTAGATGCAGATGTCGATTTAGCAATCATTGGTACGAGAACTCCTGGTTTTGCTGGAGCCGACTTAGCCAACTTAGTTAACGAAGCTGCCCTCATGGCGGCTCGTAACAACCGTGAAGCTGTAAAAATGGCTGACTTTAACGAAGCAATCGAACGGGTTGTGGCTGGACTGGAAAAGCGATCGCGTGTCTTAAACGAAACTGAGAAAAAGACTGTTGCTTACCATGAAGTTGGACATGCCATCATTGGGGCATTAATGCCAGGAGCAGGTAAGGTTGAAAAAATCTCGATTGTTCCCCGTGGAGTTGGTGCCCTAGGTTACACAATCCAAATGCCGGAAGAAGATCGCTTCTTGATGGTTGAAGATGAGATTCGCGGTAGAATTGCGACACTTTTAGGTGGGCGATCGGCTGAGGAAACTATCTTTGGTAAGGTGTCTACTGGTGCTAGCGATGACATCCAAAAAGCAACTGAGTTGGCAGAACGCTTTATTACTGTGTACGGGATGAGTGACGAACTTGGTCCTGTGGCGTTTGAAAAGGTGCAGCAGCAGTTCATCGAAGGTTATGGCAACCCTCGCAGATCAATTAGTCCCAAAGTTGCTGAAGAAATCGATCGCGAAGTGAAGATGATTATGGATAATGCCCATCATATCGCTTTGAGAATTCTGCAAGAAAACCGTGAATTGTTGGAGACAACTGCACAGGAGTTGTTGCAACGCGAAGTTTTGGAAGGTAATGACCTACGTTCTAAATTGGACACTGCTAAAGCACCTGCGGAAATGGCAGAATGGTTACTTAATGGGAAGTTAGACCAAGATAAACCATTAATGCAAACAATGATGCGTTAATTGGTATTAACTTAGGTTCAGTAAATAGTCTTTTTCAGAGACGCGACATGTCGCGTCTCTAATTGTATGCATTTCCTAATGCTATGACTGCATTGATGCCACCAAATCCAAAACTTAGACACATGACATGATTGATTTTATCAACACCTGATTCTTTGACTAAATTTAAGTCAAAACCAGATTTCCGCAAACCAACCCCAGGTGGTAACAGCTGACTGCGTAAAGCCATTAATGAAAATGCCACACCCAAAGCACCCGAAGCGCCAATTGTATGTCCTGTAGCACCTTTAGTTGAACTCACGTAGGGACGATGTCTCATTATTTTTGCGATCACGCGACTTTCGACTTCATCATTACGTATTGTCCCAGTTCCGTGGGCATGAATATAATCAATATCCCTTGGTTTTAAATGACTTCGTGCCAAACATTGCTTAATCGCAGTTATCCCACTTCTACCTTCCGGCTCTGGAGCATTCGGGTGGTAAGCATCAGCAGTTAAACCAAAACCGAGAATTTCGCCATAAATCTTGGCTTGACGTGCCTTTGCTAATTTTTGCGACTCTAAAACAAATACTGCACCACCTTCACCCAAAACCAATCCTTCACGGTTTTGATCAAAAGGATATGCCCCGGTTTTTGCCAAAGCCCCCATCTGCTGAAAACCTGTAATTGTCAGTGGTGTAATTGGTGCTTCCACAGCCCCGGCAACCACCCGATCGCACTGTCCAGTTTGAATTAACATTGCCGCTTGGGCGATCGCCCAAATACCCGTCGCACATGCAGCCATGGGAGCTAAGACAATACCCGTTGCCCCAATCTGTCGGGCTGTGGCGATCGCATTCATGTGGGGCAAAGTGTCCAGCCAAGTTCCTAATCTCGCTTGACAATTTTGACTGTTTATGGGTTCATAATTCTCGATTCTGAATTGTTCTTGCTCCCTGATTATTCCTTCCCAAACAGACTGAAAGCCACGGCTCGAACTAATGACCACACCACAATCTTCTAAAGGCAAAATCAAACCGGCATCTTGGATGGCAAAATCAACAACCAGCCGAGTTAACTTTTGTAACTCAACTGGCTGATCCGCAATCATGGCTAGTGGACGCGGTTCGAGTTCTGGGAAAGGTTGATGGAGTTTAATTCCAGTTTTGCCTGCAATTAAATTTTGCCAGCTTGTCTCTAGGTTCTCACCCAGTGCCGAGACTAAACCAATACCAGTAACAACAACCATTTTGGAGAGTAGAGAATAGGTGGTATGAAATGGGGATTAAAAACTGTTGACAAGGAATTGGGAATTTACCTTTTCCCCTTGCCTCTTTCCCCTTTTCCCTATTTACCGCCATTCTTCAGATTTTCAGCACCGCTAGTAACTTTTGCGGATTCAATCTTATCGCCTTGTTGAATTTTGTCTACAATTGGCATTCCATCGGTGACATAACCAAATACAGCGTAGTCACCATCAAGAAAACCAATATTTGCCAAAGCAAAATAGAACTGTGAAGAAGCAGAGTTTGGTAATTGCGATCGCGCCATCGCCACAGCCCCTAATTTGTGGGTAAGTACGGGTGGCTTAGTTACACCAGCTTCTTTAAAAGTTTTGCCGTAAATTGGTGCATCAGCATCTTGGGGTTTGATTTCTAAAGGAATGCGTCGCTCAGTTCCCGTAGCCTGATCAATAAAACCACCTGTACCATTACCTTTAGGGTCGCCACCTTGAACTACAAACGGGCTGGGTTGCCGTACAACCCGATGGAAAGACAATCCATCATAGACACCCCGTTGTACTAAATCGACAAAATTTCCAGCAGTAATTGGCGCATTAGTGCCATCAACTTCAATTGTGATGGGTGAGCCTTTAACGGTCATTACTACCGTTGCTTTTCCTTCAAGTTTGGGTAAATCGTTCATTCCTGGAATAATCTCGCTGTTATTTTGAGCTACAGAGGTAGTCTGAGTAGCTGCCTCTGCGTTTGTAGCTGTTGTAGTCACTTCTGTTGCTGCATTCGCTTCTGTCGCTGTCGAAGTTGGCGAACCACTACTAGGATTTACTGGTGGTGTCGAACACCCAGACAACATTAAGGCACTTACAACTACAAACGCTACTAAAAATTTGTGAATTTTCAACCGCATTACCAGTTACAGACTCAACCAGAGTATCTTAATACTCTAAGGAAAAAGGCGAAAGGAAAAAGGAAAAGATAAATTATCAAAAACATCCTTATCCCTTCTATTTTTCAATCTGGCATGACATCATCTGCGGAATAATTCTAAAGATTTTTGATGACAATCTCGATTATCCCATCGTTTTGTAATCTCTTTTAGGCTCTTCTTTACAGTCTCAAGGCTGCCTTGGTATTTGTGTCAAAATAAATTAAAGCAAGTGCTGTGGAGAGGAGTTTCCGGGGAGATGTTCTTCACGGAAAACTCCGGGGCCGGAAAGCCCACCTTTGGGAAATAGCAAGCGAGACGCTTGCACTACTTATTTTTACATGATTCCTTAGTATCGAGTCGTCCGTCAAAGTTCAATTGGGGGACAAGAACTCAAATTACTAAATTTAAAAAAAGTAATTAATTTAAAGTCCTTCCAATGGCACACCCAAAAACCTTGCTAATTCAGCACCTTGAACTTCTAACGCTTTGAGAGATATGGGCTGACCGACTCGCGTTAAGGGAATATCTCGCCGACCTTTGACACGTAAATACAAAGCACGACGAGGATTTAAACCTTCCTTTAACTCAACTCTGACTGACTGTACATCTTGGGTAGAGAGATCAATCTCAATCTGGCGATTTTTACCTGGATAGCCCCAACGGAAAATTTTGATCTTGTTGGTTTCCCGGTTAAATTCGTTGTAACCGCCACCCACATCCCAGAGGATTACCAACCAAAGGTAAAAAGAAAGTAATAATCCAGCAGTCCCATAAAGCCCCATAACTAGCCCTTGGGGGACAAAGATGAGTTGAGTTGGGTCAGTAACGATCAGTAAGTTTACTTTGAGATAACTTGATATCCCTGCCAAGAAGAATCCCGTCGCTCCCATTGAGACGATGGTTGCCCACCAATAATTACTGAAGCGCCGAGAACCTACAACTTTTTGATTTAAAACTGGCGAAACAGAATTATCGCCTTTGGGCGACTCGCCTTTGTTTATGCTTGTTGAAGCCGTCATTTAAATATCCTAGTGAGGGTGTCATAACTCCCTCTATCAAGTCTGCCATTTATTCACGATTTATTGCAAGTTGACTGCAACAATTTTCTTGACAAAACACTGGATACAGAACCCTGAATCCTGAATTAAAAATCCCAAAATCAAAACTCAGGATTAAATTTCTGAGAAAACATGTGTCAAATTGTAAAAATTCTGATATTCATAATATTAATGGTGGTTTCGTGTTTTATACCCGTTTGCCAAGGTAAACGGTCGAGCAAACTCGAACTAAGTGTGATAAGTTAAGAACAATTAAGCTACTGCACGTGGAAAACTATTCCAGTGGCAGCTTTGCTTGCAACTCAACCCTGAGAGAAATAACTTTTGGTTAAACTTCTCTCATAATATTGGTAGGCTCAAGTGTCTCGACACTTACCAGCAGGGTGAAATTTAACCCTTACTGGTGTCTACAAAGAATGTCAGAATAAAAACGTAAATTCCTCGTGGCGATCGCCCAAGTTAGGGAAACCAACTCTTGGTAATTGCTGAAAAACGTTGAAATTTTAGTAAAAAAGAGGATTATAGTTCG